>JAKLDK010000019.1 GCA_022703565.1 Candidatus Omnitrophota bacterium | reverse complement strand
TCGCCATTTCTTTTGATTATTCCGGCGTTGTTTGATTTTAATTTTTCCAAGACTATATTTGATTTTCGAATAGCATCCGGCTCTCACGACGGAGATATAATTACCTGGCAGACATATTTTCTTACCCAGTTTAGAGTTGTTGCAACTTATATCCAAAAGCTATTTTTTCCGGTTAATCTAAATTTGGACTATGATTTTCCGCTTTCGCATAGCTTCTTTGAGATTAAAACATTTATTTGTTTCTTATTTTTGATTTCGATTTTAATTGCAGCAATAAAATTAAGAGAAAAGAATGTGCTTGTTTCTTTAGGGATATTCTGGTTTTTTATTTGCCTGTCGGTTGAATCAAGCGTTATTCCTATCCACCATGTTATTTTTGAGCATCGGGTTTATTTACCCTTCTTTGGTTTTGCTTTAGCTTTGGTTTGTGCATTGTTTAAGATAATAAAGAACAAGAAGGCGCTTGTTGTGTTCTTTTTGTCCGCGGCAGTTGTTTTATCAGTTTTGACCTACAACCGCAATAAAGTTTGGATGAGCAAAATCTCTTTATGGGCTGATAGCGCGCAAAAGTCTCCGAATAAACATAAGCCGTATTTAAACTTAGGGAACGCTTATCTAGAAAACAGGGAATATGATTTGGCCCTAAAATATTTAAACAAGGCCTTGGAGCTAAATCCAAAATATACGAAGATATTGGACAATATCGGCGGGCTTTATTTAGAGCTGGGCAACTTTGACCTATCTTATAAATATTATGATCAGGTTATAAAAATAGATCCTTTTTATGCGGATGCTTATATCAATATCGGCTTAATTTATGCTTTAAACAATCAATTTGATTTGGCAATGCAATACTATGATAAGGGAATTAACCTTAATCCGGACATAATTTCAGCATATATAAACCGTGGTAATCTTTTGTCCCAACAAAAAGAATATGTTAAAGCCATTGAAGATTATAACCGGGCTTTGAAAATCGATAGTGATAATTGGGGCGCGTTAAATAATTTAGGGAATGTTTACAAGGTTACCGGCGAGTTGGACAAGGCTTTTGGTTATTATACGAAAGGAATAACGCTTAATCCGCAAATGGCAATTTTTTATGTTAATCGCGGGATGATTTATAAAGCCCAGGGAGAACTTAAAAAAGCAATTGCTGATTTTTCTAAGGCGATAGAAATAGACGGAAATCAATACGCTTATTTAAACCGGGCGATAACTTATGAGTCTTTGGGAAAATATAAATTAGCTTTAAAGGATTTTTTGAGAGCTAAAGACTTAGGCTATAACGTTGATGAAGAAAAAATCAAATATCTTTCCAGCCTTATCGGGAAAAATAATTAGATATCTTTAATGGTTTAAATCTTCTCTTTGCATTCTGGGGCTATTTTTAGTAAAATAAACGATATTTTTTAAAAGGAATAAAAGGAGGATGTGATGTTTTCTTTGCAGTTAAGAATGTATATATTGCTAACCATTTTATTCGGGATAGTCTACTCTATTGCAGTCATGATTGGGACTTCCATGGGGTTAACAAATTTTTATTTTTATTTAGCGATATCTTTGGGATTTATGATTCTGCAGTATATAATTGGGCCCAAAATAGTCGAATGGACAATGCATATCCGCTATGTGAGCAAGAACGAAGATCCGAAGTTATATTCAATAGTTGAAGATCAAGCCAGAAGAGCAAATATTCCTATGCCTAAGGTAGGTATTTCTGATGTAGCAGTTCCCAATGCTTTTGCTTTTGGCCGTAGTTTAAGAGACGGACGGGTTTGTGTTACCCAAGGGATTATGCGGCTTTTAAATGAACAAGAACTAAAGGCTGTTATCGGTCATGAAATCAGCCATTTGAAAAATAGAGACGTATTAACCATTACTATTCTTTCGGTTATACCTATTGTAATGTATCGTATCGCCTGGCATTTTCTTTTTTATGGCAGAAGGCGCAGAGATGAAGGGGCAAATACAATGCTAATTGGGTTGGCGGCTTTGATATTTTATTTTGTTACTAATTTATTAGTGCTTTACGCTTCGCGCATCAGAGAATATTTCGCGGATAAGGGCTCTCTTGCTTTGGGAAATCGCCCGGAGGCATTAGCTACAGCTTTGTATAAGCTTGTGTATGGCTCAGCGCGCATGCCGAAAGATGCCATTAAAGAATCGGAAGGATTAAAGGCTTTTTTTGTTAATGACCCGTCTAATGCAATGCATGAAATTAAAGAGTTGAGCCAATTGGATATTGATAAAAGCGGTTCTATCGACCCGGATGAATTAATGCTTTTACAGCAGAAGACGATTAAAGTTTCTGCCGGAGATAAGATTATGGAATTGTTAAGTACCCATCCGAATATGCTTAGAAGAATAAAACATTTATCCGAACTAAAATATTCTAACCTAGGATAACTTTTACTATGACCTTAGAAAAAATTATTGAGAAGTGCCGAGAATCGAGAATTATCCAGGAGAGATGCCGGGATGATAGTTATTTCGAATTTGTAGTATTGTTTAGAGACTTAGAAGAATGGAACTCAATTTTTACTCAATTCTTCGGCCCTCCATGTAAGGCTGCCGGGCGTGAGCCGGAAAAAGAATCGTTAGACTTGACGCGTAACTTCGGGAGCCTTCGGCCTGAGCAAATCCTGTATAAAAAAGAATTAGAAAAAAGTGTTTTTATTGCTATCGTTTGGATGTGGAAAGACGGCATCCATATGACCGTAAAAATCACTCTTTTTGATAAATAGCGCTTTCTTCAAATTCCCCGGCCCTATTGATTTGTTGCTGTAAATAATTTATAGTTAAGTAGGAAGACCTTTGTTGGTCGATAATGGCAAACCCATCGTAAGGTGGGGACGCAAAACTATCCCATCTTATCTTAAAATTAAGATAAGCTAGGGCCTCGAGGTTTAACTCGGGGTAGGGTCCTGTAAATACGCAGGATAGCCAGCTGCCGAAACAGAAAGGTTATAATATGGAATATTGATACCTATTCATTTTGTTTGGAATAGGTATTTTTTTTGATTTGTTTTTAAGCGGATTTCAAAATTCAATGGATGCCCCCATTGATGCCAGGCAGGTTATGTTCGGGACCTGTCTGGTTTTTTTTATTTACAAAATGAAATGAGCTGATTGTGATGCGGATAACCGCAAGATAACAATAAAGACGAATAGATGAATTATTCAAAAAGATAAAGTTTAAAACTTTCCTTTCACATTGCTTGGCTTAGTAGTAAAATATTGCCATTAGAAAAAATTAAAGGAGGAATTAATGAACACAATCTTAATTATCGACGACGATAAAGAAATCCGCCAGAATCTAAAGAATACTCTTGCCTCAAATGGCTATAAGGTTTTAGAGGCGCCGGATGCGGTTGAGGTTATTGATATATTGATGAGAGACAAATCAAGCATAGGAGCAATTGTTTTGGATATGCAAATTCCGGAAGTTGACGGCCGTGATATTTTTGAAATTGTTACTGATTATGCTCCGATAATACCGGTTATTGTTTTTAGCGTTCTTCCGATTAATGAACAAAAGCTTAGAGTCAGGAAGGCTCGGGAGTATTGTCAGAAAACCGGCAATTATGAGGAAATCCTAAGCAAAGTTAAGGCCATTCTTTAATAGATAGAGGTACCCTTAGGTTTGTTCGTATCGTGATAATCTTGCCCAATCGAAACAGAAAATACTTCCTTCCTTTCGAGCGTAGTAGTAAAATAAAATCACACTTCAAATAAAAAAACATCAAAATCAATACAAAGGACTTATATGTCTATCCTCCGCCCAGAAGAGAAAATATTTAATGATTTGTCGATTGCTTATTTTTGCTCAGAAAGCGAGCCGGGTGGTAAGATTATTTCCGGCAATAACGTTTTTTTAAATATGTTCAGTTTTAAGAACGATAATAATATTAAGAAAACAAGGCTTGATGAGCTAATAATTAACAGTGAAGATTCAAAAGAATTATACCGCCTGCTAAACAAAGATAAAAAAATCGATTTCTTTGAGACTGCGTGCTCAAATAAGAACAAGAATGTTATTTGGGTAGCGATTACTGCCACGTTGGTTAAATCTAAGGGTAAAAAAATAATCGAAGGTATTATGCAAAACATATCTTCTCATCGGGAAATTAATTATAAGATATCTAAAGAGCCAGACTTGTTGCAAACGATATTAGACAGTATACCCGATGCTATATATTTTAAGGATAGGCGAAATAGGGTAACCAGGGTAAATAAATTTTATGCCGAAGGATTCGGCGGGCGGCTGGAGAAGATACTCGGTAAGACCGATTTTGACTTCTTCCCGGAAGACCAGGCGCGGCAGATGTTTAATGATGACAATTATATTTTGCGAACCGGGCGGCCGATAGTCGGGAAAATTGAAAGGACATTGCTTCCCAATGGCAATTGGAACCAGGTTATTACAACTAAGATTCCGATGTTTGATAGCAATGGCAAGATAATCGGGACTATGGGTATTACCCGGGATATGACTTCCCATGCTAATTTGGAAAAAGAAAGATATGCGATGGTATTGAAAGCGCTCATGGTTTTAGGCCGGGCGCTGGAATTAAGAGACCCGTATACTCAAACTCATGCCAGAGACGTCGGAGTTATTTGCCAGCAAATCGCGCGGGAGATAGAATATGACGACGATAAAGTTACTGCTTTAAAAATAGCCGCTGAATTGCATGATTTAGGTAAGATTGGAATCCCGCTGGATATATTAATTAAGCCCGGAAAATTAAGCGATTTGGAATATAGCCTGATTAAGGAACATACCTCAAACTGTTATAATTTAATTAAAGATATTGATTTCCCCTTTCCCTTAGCGGAAATTATATACCAGCATCATGAGAGGCTTGATGGTTCAGGTTATCCGCGCGGATTAAAATGCAAACAAATTAAAACTGAAGCGAAAATATTGGCGGTGGCCGATGTTTTAGAGGCGATGACGCACCATCGTCCTTACCGGCCAGCGCTAGGAATTGATTTGGCAATAAAAGAATTGAAAGATGGCGCGGGTATAAAATATGACAAGGGTATTGTTGATATTGTTTTGAAATTAATAAAGAAGAATAACGGCCAGCCATTTTGGCATGAATTACAATTAGTATAAGATGCGAAAAATTATTATAAAAGCTGATGAATTGACTGTTAGCGCGATATTGAATGAATCAAAAACCGCCCAGGAAATATTAGCTCGGCTTCCTTTTAAAGCTGAAATCAACACCTGGGGAGAAGAAATATATTTTGAAATCCCGGTATTTGCTGGACTGGAGAACGGATTTAGCCGTGATATTGTTGACCCGGGTGACTTAGGCTATTGGCCGGAAGGAAATTGTTTTTGCGTTTTCTTTGGCCCTACGCCGATTAGCGAGAAAGGCGAAATAAGGCCGGCGAGCAAAGTAAATTTAATCGGGAAAGTAACCGGGGATATAAAATTGTTTCAAAAGATGAAAACAATGAAGGTTGTTGAAATATTAAAGGAATAGATAAAGTTATTTTATTCCTTGTCGGGATAGCTAGTGTTAATTAGAATAGATTGTGTTGTTTAGCCGAAAATATTATATCTAAAATGGAGGCAGAAATGAGAATCTTGATAGTTGATGATGATTATGTCAGCCGGATTAAACTTAAAGAGCTTATGGCTAAATATGGCGATTGTGATGCTGCCGGCGACGGAGAGCTTGCTATAAAAATGGTTGAGTCAGCTTTCAGAGAAGGGATTCCCTATAAATTGATCACTATGGATATTGAAATGCCTGGCATGAGCGGGCAGGAGGCATTAAATAAGATTAGGCAACTAGAAAAGAGTAGTAAAATATTACCGAACAAAGAAGCAAAGATTCTTATGGTTACCGGAAAAGAAGACATTAAAAATGTTTCCAAGTCCTATGGAGGAGGTTGTGACGGATATTGTACGAAGCCGTTTACGGATAAGAGTATTGAAAAAACTCTTAAAGAAATAGGTGTAATAACATAAAATTAGCTTTGAACGTAGAATGTGGCAAGTATTATATTTTTCTCTCGTAATTGCTTAGCGTAAAATTGGTAACAGTATTAGTATTGACCAACAGTAAATGTTCCTATCTGTATATATTCGCCGAAGAACAAATTTTTTATGACAAGTACTAATAAAAAAGTAGCTGTGGTTGGTGCCGGAGTCGGCGGGTTAGCTGTTGCTGCCAGATTAGGTAAAAAAGGTTTTAATGTTGAGGTTTTTGAGAAAGAGCCTCGTTGCGGCGGCCGCTGCCATATCTTAGAAGATAGAGGTTTTAAATTTGATATGGGGCCATCCTTTGTTTTAATGCCGGACTTTTTTAAAGAAGTCTTTGATTATTGTGATGAAGATATTTCTGATTATTTGAATCTTAAGAATCTAGATGTTCATTATAAAATTTTCTTTTCCGATGGAGACAGCTTATCTGTATATAATGATTGCGAAAAGACAAGAAAAGAAATCGAAAGGTTTGAGCCGGGCAGCAGCAAAGGGTTTGATGGATTTCTTGGATATACACATCAGATATACAAAACTGTCCAACCTCTTTTATACAAATGTTTTACCGGTAAATCTTTAGCTAACCCTTCGCTTTGGCCGGTTGTTTTTAAGCTGCATCCTTTTGCCTCATATTGGGCTGTTGCCAAGAAATTCTTTAAGACTGATAAGCTTTGTTATGCTTTTACTTTTGAGGCGATGTTTATGGGTGTTTCGCCTTATCAAGCCCCGGGTTTTTATAGCATTATAACTTATTCCGATCATATTCAAAAGATAGCTCATCCGATGGGAGGGATGTATAAAATACCTTTGGCTTTGGAGAAGATTTCCAAAAAGAACAAAGTTGTTTTTCATTATAACTCCGAGGTGAAGGAAATCGGACGGGATAGTAAGGGTTCATTTATAAGAAATAACGGCGTGAATAAATATTATGATTATATTGTCGCCAATGGCGACTATGTTCATGCCCAGGAAGATTTGCTGAAAAGAAAAGTTCCGGATTACAAATATTCCTGTTCAGTTTACCTCTTATACCTGGGTTTAAAGGAAAAGATACGGGGGTTAGAACACCACAATCTTTTCTTTTCTAGCGATTTGCCAAAGAATCTTGAACAGATTTTTAATGAAAATATAGTTCCGGACGAGCCTTCTTTTTATATTCATGTCCCGACGGTAACAGATCCAACCCTAGCTCCGGATGGCAAAGAAATAGTTTATGTGTTAATTCCGGTTGCCAATTTAAAAAATAAAGAAGAGGATATTGATAAACATAAAAAAAGGCTTCGGAAACTCGCTTTTGATAAAATAAACAAAGCTATTGGTAGAAATATTGAAGACTTAATTGAAGTCGAACATGAGTTTATTCCGTCGGATTTTATTTCTCGTTATAACATAAAGAATGCGGCTACTTTTGGATTAGCGCATAATCTCTTACAAAGCGCATTTTTCCGGCCGGCCAATATTGACAGTAAAATAAAGAATTTGTTTTATGCCGGAGCTAGTACGCAACCGGGCGGAGGTTTGCCGGTAGTTATCGCCAGTTCAAGAATTGTAGCTGATATGATTTGCGGATAATTTAGTAGTATTCCAAGGAAAGGATTGTTTGCGCAAGTATTAATATTTTCCTGCCGAGTGAAACAAAATTTCTTTTGCCAAATACGTCATAGTTGTTTTTTTCCACTTCAGACAATATCTCGGAATAAATATTTCTCATCAGGCATACCGCTAGGCGGGAGGGTAGGTTGTCGATTAATTTTATGCCTTCGGCAGACTCCTGGTAATACTTTCTAGCCCTTAAGATTTGGAATTGTAATAGTTGCGTAAAGTCGCGGTCAACTGTGCCCTTGGAAAACATATTTGTTTTTACATTGTATTCGGATAATTCATTGTTGGGCAAATAAACGCGGCCCCGGGCGTAATCTTCCTTAATGTCTCTGATAATGTTGGTTAATTGCATGGCAATGCCCAGTTTAATTGCTGGTTCTTCTGCTTCTTTTGAGGAGCTGCCGAAAATTTTGAGCATAATTAAACCGATTACTCCGGCAACCTTAAAACAATAGTTATAGAGTTCGTCGAAAGACGCGTAACGGTCTTTAATTAAGTCTAGTTCCATGCCCGAAATAAGTTCGTCAAAATATTCTTTAGGTATTTGGTATGTTCTGATTGTATTTTGGAATGCCAACAGTAGCGGTTCGGAAACAGAATCATCCTGAAAACAAATTAGAATTTTTCTTTTTATTTCTGTTAGCTGCGCTCTTTTCTTCTCGTCTTTGATGTCATCCACGGCATGGTCGCTCAATCGGCATAAGGCATAAATAGCGTAAGCCGCATATCTTTTTTCTTTGGGTAGAATTAAGGATGAGAAATAAAATGCTTTGGCATATTTTCTTGTTATTCTTTTGGCAATGCTAAAGCCCTTGATAAGTTTATCTTCCATAAAATCTATTCTATTAATTTTATGGAATTATGCAACAATATAGCTGTTAGTTAAGTAAAATAAGAAAATTTTGACTTATGGAGCAAAATGCGATAATCTCAAGTGAAAATATGTATACCTATTTAACTTTAAATATCTTAACAATTTTATTCCCGTTCTTATTTTCTTTTGAACGCAGGGTTTGCTTCCGCAAACACTGGCGGAACCTGTTTTTGGCGATTTTTATATCAGGAATTTTATTTTTAGTTTGGGATAGCTGGTTTGTTTCTCTGGGTATTTGGGGTTTTAACCACAAGTATTTGTTGGGATTGTATTTATTTAATATTCCGCTGGAAGAGGTTTTGTTTTTTGTCGTGACTCCTTATGCCTGCGTATTTATTTACGAGGTTATGAAATATTTTCTTCCAAGTTTAAAGCCAAATAAGTTAATTGATTGTTTTAGCATCTTGTTGGGCTTTGGTTTTCTTCTCGTGGCAATTATGAATCGGGGGAGGTTGTACACCTTTACAACGTTTCTTTGTTCGGCAATTTTGCTGTTTGTAAATGTCTGCATTATTAAGCCTAAATATTTAAACTATTTTTACATTGCTTATTTTATCAGTATAATCCCGAAATGGTTTATTAACGGAATATTGACCGGAGGGGTAGAATCCGTCGACAACAATCCGATTGTGTGGTATAACAATTTTGAGAATTTGGGGATTAGGATGGGAACGATTCCGCTGGAAGATTTTTGCTATTCTTTTTTACTTTTATTGTTAAATATAAACTTGTATGAATATTTTAAGGAGAGGGGAAACAAATGACGGGGTATCTAAAGAAAATAGCTGTGGGATTTTCAAGTACATTATTTGCTTGTATTAATGTTTTTGCCCAAGAAACAGTGCAAACTGTTGCAAATAATAATAAGGAGGCGGATATGGAAATTATTAAAATTGTATATGAGTATGTAATTAAGTATAGCTTTCAAGCCTTGGGCGGAATAATAGTTTTATTATTAGCGTGGATTATTGCTAGGTATGTCGGAAATTATCTGTCTAAGCTGCTAAGCCGAAAGCATCTCGATATTACTGTAGCTAAGTTTATTGTAAGCACTGTAAAGCTTTTGATAATGGTTTTTGCGGCGATTGTTGCTTTGGGTAAATTTGGCATCGAAATAGCGCCTTTAATTGCCGGTATTTCGGTTGCCGGATTCGGACTTAGCTTTGCTTTACAGGGCCCACTTTCGAATTATGCTTCCGGAGCTACGCTGATTTTTACCAAGCCTTTTAAGGTTGGCGATATTATTGAAGTTGCCGGTGAGATGGGTGAAGTTGTGGATATGAAATTACCTCGGACTGACATTAAAACTGTCGACGGAACTTTAATTGTAATTCCCAATAAGCATATTGTCGGAGAAATTATTCATAATTATTCTGAATTAAAGAAAGTGGATATTAATATCGGAGTAGCTTATAAGGTTGATATTGATAAGGCGATAAATATTGTCAAAGAAGTTATAAGAAAAGATAAAAGAGTAGTTAAGCAGCCTAACGTCGGGATTTCGCAGTTTGCCGATTCGGCAGTAAATATTTATGGCCGGCTTTGGTGTAAGCAGGATGATTATTGGAATGTTTTATTTGATATAAACAAAGCAATATTTGTCGAATTCAAAAGTCAAGGAATTGAAATTCCGTTTCCGCAAAGAGAAGTGCGGATTATAGGTGATAAATGAATTGTTTTAAGGCCGTGGTATTTTTAAGTTTTGTGAGGTAAGGATGCTATTTTCGGGGTAGTGTAGTTGTGCCTGCGCTTTTTATTCCGGAGTAAAGATATTAATTAGGAGATAAGTGTTCAGACAGAATATTGTAATTAAATTATTTTTTGTTGTGTTTTTTGTTCTTCTGACAATTAGGGCAAAAACCTTTTTTTACCCGCCTTATTGGGATAGTTTAACCGGGCCGTTTATGGAAGCGGTTTGGTTATATGAAAATAATTTTGATTATAATTCTCTGGCAACACAAATGCTTGGTTTCGAGCAAGGCGGCCCGCGGGTTTATTTCTTTTCCATTTATCCAACATTGCAAGCGGTTTTAATGAGTCTAATAAAGAGTAAAGAGATTTTTCTATTATTCAATCATGCCTTAACTTATATCCTTGCCAGTTTATCCATTGTCTTTTTGTTTAAAATCGCTAATTTAGTTTTTAATGTCAGAAATTCATTGCTGATATGCGTTTTATGCTTTTTCCATCCGCTTTTTTTGTCGCAAGCCTCAGCCATTAACATGGAAATGCCCGTTTTGCTTTTAGGCCTTATGGCGGTGTATTATTTTGTATTAGGCAAATATTCATTGTCGCGGATTATCCTTTTGCTCGGGTTTTATATTAAGGCTAGCTGTTTGGTTTTCTCGTCCGGATTAGTTTTGTTGTGTTTTGTTTCGGGGAAAAAGGTAAAAGGTAGGCTGGCTTTAGCCGCAAGTTTTACGATTCCATTCTTTCTTTATTTTATTCAAACGCTCATTGGCCGCGCAATATATTTTAAGCCTGAGAAATTAGCGCCCATGCTCAGCAAAATTGATTTACTGCATATCAAATCTCTGGCAATGACGTATATTCAGCTAATACCTGATATTTATATCGCAACGGTTTTTGGCCTTATTTCTTTGGTAGCCATTTTTATCTTGGATAAAGATAAGTGGAGGAAAGAATTTGTGCGATATGTAAAAGAGAATTTAGTGATATTGATTAGCGCTATAATTTGTTTCATCACTTTAGTTTTAAGCCAATTGATGTGGGGATTCTTGCCAAGGTATTTCTTGCCTGTGCTACCTTTCATGTCCATATTGTTAGTTTATATATTTTTAAGGCTTGGGAAAGAAATGCCGGCAGTTATTACTTTCATTGTTTTGATTTTGTATGTTCTTAACTTGAGAGGAGATATCTACGGCCGGATCAGGACATTTAAGGGGAATAACGGGCATTTGTTAGAAAGAACTTTGGCTTTTGAGGATGATATTGAAAATAATATGGCATTGGTTACTTTGCTTGAGCGTAAATACCCTGATAGAATTGTTGCTACTTCTTGGCCAATTTTACACATGTTATCTAGCCCGCATTTTTATTATACCCAAAAACATTTTCAGCTAATTTCCTCCGATTACGAAGCGTTTTCGTGGAAAGGTGTAAGAAAGTTGCGTGATATAGATTTGACGGATAGGTATTATGCTGATAAAATCATTTTTGTCTGGGGCAATAATTGTTATTCACAATATACAAAACCCGATTTTAATAAGGATATAATTTTAGATGTTGTTAAAAAAGGAAATTCAGAAATTGTTGTCTATCGGAAAATTTTTTAATACCGGTATATCGCCTAGCCGATCAAAGAAGTTTTATGTCGTATTAGGAGCCATTGTTTTATCCTGCCTTTTAATTTATTATTTTGTCGGCCAATATCTAGAGGCCAATAATTCCGTTTCAAGCGCTAAAACAAAGTTGTTAGAGGCCTATCGAGAAATTGGCAGCGCAGGAGGAGATGCCTATATTTTTGCCAAATATTATGTTAAGGGAAGTTATCCCGTCGAATTTGATGCGGCTTGGCAAGAATTAATAAGGCAGTATCAAAAGCTGTCTTTTGATAGTATTTGGAAAGAAGAAGATGTTTTAGCGATGGATAAAAGTGCCGAGAATTATATGAAAATAATTGATCAGATAATTGAGAAATTAAATGTTCATGCCTTTGTTGTCGGAGAGGAAGAGTTTATTGCGTTTAAGTATAACTATCAAGGTGCACAGGCTAAATTATATGCGGTTATTGATAAATATAATGAGATTGCCGATGAGGTTAATCTTAAGTTGTCTATTTTCCCGTACAGTGCCTTTTCTTTTCTTTCCGGCAGCAAAAAGAGTGCCCTTGTCCCGGTAAATATTCTATACTAAAAATTTTTTCTTGACAAATGATACTAATGTGGTATCATTCAAACATGAATTTGCTAAACAGAGATACAGATTATGCTTTGCGGGCGATTCTTTATATTGCCAATTCCTCTAAAGAAATAGTTTCGACCAAAGAATTAAACGATTCTCTTGATTTGCCTCGTCCTTTTATGCGGAAAATATTCCAAGTTTTGCAGAAAGAAGGTGTTCTTACCTCAAGCAAGGGAAACATGGGGGGGTTTGCTTTGGCAAAACACCCTAAAGATATTTATTTGGCAGATATAATGAAAATATTTCAAGGGGAACTTAATTATTGCGAATGTGTTTTAAAGGAAAAGATATGCCCCAATAAACAAAGTTGTCCTTTGAGGAGGAGAGTTAAGCGGATTGAAGTTATTGTACGGAAAGAAATAGAAGGAGTTACTTTAGCTAAACTTTTACAAGAGAATGCAAAATGAAAAGAAATATTATTAAAATTGATGAAAATAAATGTAATGGTTGCGGAGAGTGTATTATCGGATGCCCCGAAGGCGCATTACAACTGGTTAACGGGAAAGCCAAGCTGGTGAGCGAGAATTACTGTGATGGATTGGGCGCTTGTATCGGCAATTGTCCAGTCGGGGCAATAACAATCGAAACAAGAGAAGTTGACGATTATGACGAAGAAAAGGTAGTAAAGAATATTATCAAACAAGGGGATGATGTTGTTAAGGCGCATTTACATCATTTAAAAAGCCATAGACAAGCCGAATACCTAAAGATTGCATTAAGGGTATTAAAAGAAGAAGGTAAGGAGGATTTAGCAATGACCAGTTGTTATGACACGACAGAAGTGCATTCACATGGGGGAGGTTGCCCGGGCTCAAGGGCTATGGATTTATCAAAAAGGAAGACGCAAGAAACGCCAGCGGATATTAATATAGGCTCGCAATTAGAGCAATGGCCTATACAGTTGCATCTAATTAATCCGCAAGCGCCGTATTTTAAAGATGCTGAGCTGGTTGTTTCAGCTGATTGTGTGGCTTATTCATTCGGGAATTTTCACCAGAAATTCTTGAAAGGCAAGAAGCTAATAATACTTTGCCCAAAGTTAGACCATTCGCAGGAAATGTATAAAGATAAATTGACGGAATTATTTAAAGGTAATAATATCAAGTCGGTTACGGTTCTTAGAATGGAGGTTCCTTGCTGTTATGGTACCCAGGCTTTGGTTGAAGAATCAGTTCGTGCTTCAGGCAAGCAGACAATAATAAAGGAATATGTAATTTCGATTGATGGCCAAATTATTTAAATAAATTTTACTATAAAGTCAGTTAAAGAGAGGAGATCGTTATGTTTTGTTATCAATGCCAAGAAACAGTAAGAAATTCGGGTTGTACCGTAAGAGGTGTTTGTGGAAAACAGGAAAAAACAGCAGATTTGCAGGATTTGCTTATTTATTCATTAAAAGGCATTTCTTTGTATGCTGAAAAAATAGGAAGCGTTGATAAATCTTACGGGTTGTTTGCCTGCCAGGCATTATTCTCGACGATAACAAATGCTAATTTTGACGATGATAGGATTATTAGCTTAATTAAAGAAGCGATAAAGAAAAGAGATGAACTTAAAGTATTGGCTAAGAATGTTTCTATCTCTCATGATGCGGCTCAATGGTCGGCTAAGAGTGATAGCGATTTTTACACCAAGGCAAAACAGGTTGGAGTTTTAGCGGAACAGAACGAAGATGTCCGTTCCCTCAAGGAGTTATTGATATTGGGAGTCAAAGGACTCGCGGCTTATACTGACCATGCGGCAGTTTTGGGTTTTGAAGATGAAGAAATTTATAAGTTTGTTTTTAAGGCCTTAGCTTCGACTACAAAAGATATAACAACTGATGAGAGGTTGGGTTTGATTGTTGAGTGTGGTGGAGTAGCTGTTAAAGCCATGGCTTTATTGGATAAGGCCAATACAGCAACTTATGGAAATCCGGAGATAACAAAGGTTAATATTGGGGTTGGGAAAAATCCGGGAATTCTTATTTCCGGCCATGACCTTAAGGATATGGAAGAGCTCCTAGAGCAAACAAAAGATTCCGGGGTGGATATTTATACCCATAGTGAAATGTTGCCGGCAAATTATTATCCGAAATTCAAGAAGTATAAACATTTTATTGGTAATTATGGTAGTTCCTGGTGGCATCAGGATAAGGATTTTGATTCTTTTAACGGGCCAATTTTAATGACGACAAATTGCATTGTTCCGGTGAAGGATTCTTATAAAAATAGGATTTTTACAACTGGTATGGCTGGCTATCCTGGAGTTAAACATATTTCTGATAGGAAGCCAAATGGGAAAAAAGATTTCTCCGAAATAATTAATTTGGCGAAGAAATGCCCTGCGCCTAAAGAAATTGAAACCGGTTACATTGTTGGTGGGTTTGCTCATGCTCAGGTATTGGCATTAAAAGATAAAGTTATTGATGCAATTAAGGCCGGAAAAATAAAGAAGTTTGTCGTTATGGCCGGATGCGACGGCCGGCAAGCGCCAAGAGGTTATTTTACCGAGGTCGCCAAGGCTTTACCGAAAGATACAATTATTTTAACGGCCGGTTGCGCGAAGTATCGTTACAATAAATTGCCTTTAGGCGATATCGACGGTATTCCCCGGGTCTTAGATGCCGGACAATGTAATGATTCATATTCGCTGGCTTATATTGCTTTACAGTTAAAAGAAGTTTTTGGTTTGGACGACATCAATAAATTACCGATTGCCTTTGATGTTGCTTGGTATGAACAAAAAGCAGTTTGCGTTTTATTGGCATTGCTATATTTGGGATTTAAGGGCGTAAGAATAGGGCCGACTTTACCGGCTTTTGTTTCTCCTAACGTGGCCAAGGCCCTGATTGATAAGTTTGATATCAAGATTACAAGTACCGTCGAGGAAGATGTCAAAGAGATAGTTGCTAACAAATAATTGATTTGCAAATTTTGACTTGTAAGCATTATAAGAAGCCTGTAATATAAGCTCAAATAAAGGATAGGAAATGAGCATAATTTTACAGGCTTTTTATATTTTATTAATAGCAGTATTTGTTTCTTCTTGTTCCACTGCGAATAGACATAATTCGCAAAGATTGTTAAATAATTCTAAAGAAGAGAATATCGCTGACGCTGTTAGCGCTATGAAAAGTGTTGCTGAGGCGGTCGCGCAAAAGGAATTAACTGAGGAAGAGCTGAAAAACTTAGCGCATGATTTACAATCAAATAAAGACTCCCAATCCGCTGTTGAGGCAATTACTAATTCTTTGTCTCGAGAAAAACCAAAAATAAAGTATTCTCCTTCTACAGGGAAAAGATACAGCGCGGAATTAGAGTTTGATCCAGAAACAGGCGAAAGATTATTGGACCTGGAATAAAACAATCTCTTATGGCTAAAACAACATTAAAGCAAAAAGTAGTTCTAATATTGCTGGGGATAATTGCCTCGCTTGTCATCTTGGAAATTGTTTTGCGTATTGGCGGGTATGGTTTTCTTCTGGTACAAAGGATAAAGAACTCCAGTTCTTTTTCTAAAACGGAGTACCGGATTCTTTGTCTGGGTGAATCTACTACAGCATTAGGCCAGGACAGGTCCTATCCGTATCTTCTGGAGCAAAAGCTTAAAGAGATAATAAAAAACAGGAAAATAAAAGTAATTAATGTTGGGCGGGTAAACAAAAATACAAAATATATTTATGACGAGCTTGAAGGAAACTTAAAGAAATATAAGCCACATCTGGTTATTAGCATGTTAGGCATAAATGACACAAAAGACGGGATGTTAAAAAGGGAATACGGCTGGGCAAGTTTTAATAAAATATTTGACAATTTTCGTGTTTATGGTTTTTTTAAGCTGTTGGGTAGCCATTTAAGAAAGAGAACTAATTCGGAAACTGTGTTTTATGGTACATATGATGATTTGCAAGAAGAATTAAACAAGAGAGATGTTTTTGATGAAAAGCTCAAGGTAATTTTCCCGAAGATTAATAAATTCTCGATTAATTTTAAAGATGCTTTCAAAAAAGTCCTGTATTGCCGAAAACTAAATGAGGGTTTGCTGAAGCAATACAGCCAAGAGCAAAATGAAATAAAAAGAAGTGAAATTAAAAATCAAATCAACAAGGTAAATAATGTTGCGGCATCGCTTTTAGTAGTTATGGCTATTGATTTCAAAGACAGAGGTGATTATCACACAGCTATACAATATTTGAATTCGGCAATTGCCTATAATCCCCAGGGGTATGCCGCTTGTGTCGAGATGGGCAGGTGTTTTCGCCTACTTAAAGAATATAACAAAGCGGTAGCGTTTCTTTCCAAAGCAATTTCGTTCGGAAAGCAAGCCCACATAGCTTCTTTGGAATTAGCTTATGTATTTAGTGAATCTGGAAATTTAGAAGGATTGGCGCGAATTAGCCGGATTATTTTCTCAAATAATTATAGTTCGAAGTCAATGTATTATGAGTTAGGCAATCTTTTATTGAATAACAATCTCTTGGAATTAGCGGAACAAGCTTTTATTAAAGCTAGTGAAGAAAATGCCAAAGATTATTCTCCTCTTAAAATGTTATCGGTGGTTTATGCAAAAATGGGCCAAAGCGAAAAAGCAAAAAAGGTGCTTGAGGAAGCGGAAGCTTTTAAAAGCAATCGTTTCGCATATTATCCAGATACAAAAATTATATACAATTTAATAGTAAATAAAGTTTTGTCGAAAGGCGTAAAAATTATAGCAATGCAGTATCCTTTGAGAAGCATAAACGATTTAAAAGAAATAATTGATGCTCGAAACAAAGAGAAAGATGTTTACTTTATCGGAAATGTCGATAATTTTAAAAAAGCTTTAGAGCGAGGAGAATATTCGAAATATTTCTCCGATAGTTTCGCTGGAGATTTTGGGCATTGTACTAGGGAAGGCAATAATCTTATCGCCGAAAACTTGGCTAATTTTATAACTGCAAACATATTGCAGTAATTTAAGAAACAATTATTTATCTTATGTTGACGGATGACTGAGCATATAATTTATCCACCTTCGCAGAAAACCACTTAAAACGGAGGGTTATTATGTTAACTGTATCTTTAGAAGATATTATGTCGGAGCATCCAATTAAAGTAAAAGAAAGCGTTGATGTCGGTAATGTTTGCCATTTATTGTTAAGATATCGAATCGGGGGGATTCTAATTGTAAAAGATGACGACCCTGATAAATTAGTCGGAATTTTTACAACAACTGATGCCTTGCGATTGCTAGATGAGGCTTTATCTTCTTCAGCCCATAAAATAGAAAATCTGGACAAAGTATCGAAACAGCTGGTCGGGACAGTTGCGACTAAAGATGTTATTTCTTTGCAGAAAGATACCAAAGTTGTAAAGGCTATTGCAATTATGCATAAGAAAAATGTGCATACAATACCTATCTTTGATGGAGATAAGCTTATCGGTGTTGTTGGCCGGCATGATTTGATTAATGTGGCAATGGCGAGATAATTTGTTGTAGTAATGGGGAGAAGTTCTGAATAACTTTATGGGGCATATCCCCATATTTATTTAAACCCAAATTTCTTATTAGAAAATGTAATTTGGATTGAGCTGCCGCTTTTCTCGAATAGCGCTTTAATGGTAGCGGCCGATTTTGCTTGAACATTTTCTTTCAGTAATTCTATCCGAGAAAATGTTCTTAACACAAAATCTCGGTTAAATTATAATCAAATGCTTAAGAATAGTTTGTAAATAATAAGGTCAAGAAATTTTTATTGTGCACATTGATCGGCAGGGCAGCCAAATAATCCACCCATACATTGATTTGCAGGGCATTCACCGGGAAAAACATAAGTTCCTATTCCGGGATAATTCTCGCAAGAGACGCATGCAACCCCAGGATCGCTCATTATCGGATGTTCATTCGCGCCAGTACATTCATACATGCATTTTTTTACATTGGGATCTCCGCAATCCGCAGTTGTCTGGTACTCTCCGTCGCTTGTTAAGTTCTGATCTGAGCCATCGCAAAATGTTAAATGTCCAACGAAGTCACATTCTCCGTACTCAGGGTGAGGATCGGCAAGACATCTCCATTGTGCTTCATTTAGTCCGCCAGGATATTCGCAGGTAAAGGTGCATTCTGCTGCATAGCTTCCGTATGGAGGAAAAGGATCTGTTTCAAAGCAATCGTTGATTGCATTAATACCACATTCTATTAAAGGCGGAGGGCTTGCCTCATAACATCTTTCTGTCGGATAAATCCATCCACTATCTATGCCGCAGGTAAATTGAAGCCTTTTTTCTCCCGGATCGCAAGGAGGGGTAGCTGCGGCAGCGCAGCCTAACTCATTTGGAGGAATCGGTGTACAGCAAGAGGCTGATGGTTCACAAACAAGGCTTGATTCACAATCAAGAGGGTAACAAAATCTTTTTATTAAATGTTCTGTTTCGTAACAATCACCCGTGACCCGGGGTTGGCCTAAAGTTGTATTCCCGCAATCATCAAACCAAGTCCAATCGCTGCAAATGCAGGGTGGAACCTCAATTTCATCTTCGCTGGCTTGGTCTTGTTTGTCATCGAAAGAATCTTGATAAGAGCTGTCGAGCTGCTTCATTCCGGCATTCCAGGAATTTACAACGATGCCTCCTGATATAATTATTCCGGCGGCAACCAACATTGCGACAACCGTGTATTCGGTTATGCTTTGACCTTTTATATCGCAGAGCTTTTTTAAAGGCACCATAAAATCCTCTCTACTAAAAGTATAAATTAATAGTTATGTTAAAGCAAATTATTAACTATCGCTTGATATTATATATTAGGATAGTTATTATTAAAAGCAATATAACAAAATGTTACCAGAAAAATTTATAGATAGGCTAAAAAACATAATTCCGGAGAAAAGACTCGCGGATTGTATTAATTCTTTCGCAATCCCTAAGCCCGTAGGAATTCGTATAAATACTCTTAGGGTAAAGCGGGAAGAGATTTTAAAGATATTGGAGGAAAATGGGATTAATTATGATAGTTTTCTTTCTTTCGATAACTTTATTCTTATCCAAAATGGAATTGAACTCAATTTAAAGAAAAAACAAACCACCGAAGGAATATGCTTAAATGATTTGTTAAGCAAAGGGTTAATTTATATTCAAAGCCCAGCCAGCTTTATTGTTCCGAATGTTTTAAGCCCGCAGCCTAAGGAAATTGTTTTAGATATGTGTGCCGCTCCGGGAAGTAAGACTTGCCAAATGGCGGAATTAATGAATAGTGATGGGCGGATTATTGCGCTGGAGAATGTAAAATCGCGTTTTTTCAAGCTTAAAAGCGTGGTTGATTTGTTGGGAGCAAATATTGTCGAACCTATTTTTACCGACGGGCGGAGATACCGTCCAGCGGGCGTGTTATTTGACCGGGTCCTGGTCGATGCTCCGTGCAGCAGTGAGGGTAGATTTAAAAGTGAGGATAAAGAAAGTTTTGCTTACTGGAGCCCGCGCAAAATAAAGGAAATGCAGCACAAACAAAAAGGTTTATTGTTAAGTGCCGGACGATTAGTTAAAGCAGGCGGCAGTTTAGTTTATTCAACCTGTACTTTTGCTCCCGAGGAAAATGAATGTGTTGTTGATTGGTTTTTAAGAAAAAGTAAAGAAAATTTTATTTTAGCCGAAATTGAATTGCCAAAAGAATATCGTTATGATTCTTTGGTTGAATGGCAAGGTAAGATGTTGAATAAAGAAGTAAGCAAAACGTTAAGAATTCTGCCGGGAAATGTATTCGAATCATTTTTTATCGCGAAATTTATTAGGGTTAAATAAATCATGTTTGCTATTGCGTTGATAATGCTTTTGCTTGTAATGCTGCTTGATATAGGGCTGCTTAAAAAGCAGGATATTGAGCAATTTAAGGAAGTTTTCTTTTTTCCTTTAGGTATTGGTATTTTTTTGTTTATTCTCGCCGCTTTTGCTATTACTCTGACCGAGCAAAAAGAAGAAGCTTTGTCTTCGATAGTGCTTGTTTTTTTATTGCCATTTCACATTTCTCGTAGGCAAAAGTTTATTAAACTTAAATCTTGCGCATGGGAGGGAAATCGAAAAACAGCTCTTCTTTCAGACGCATACTTGGTGATTTTCTTATGGTTTTTGTGTGAAACAATTTTTATGTTCTTTTATAAAACATTCTTAGCTTCTACGGCGAGGGGGCAGGAAAGTTTGGGCGAAATTATTATCTCATCAGCCTTCTCCTCAATTGTTGCGTTAGTGCTAATTTATAACGCGACAAAAAGGTTCTCCAATAAGGGGTTTCTTTATAATATCGGATTAAAAGGGCAGAATAAGTCAGTCGGGCAGACGATTATTATTCCTTTATTTGTTAGTTTAGTTTTTGCGGCAATCTCGGCATATATTATTGTTAATCGGAGGATACAGCCAGATACGCCTTTGGGCAATATCATTGAAGAGACGACTTCTATTACTGCGCTCGTATTTTTTATTATACTGGCAGTCTTATCGGCGCCGCTGATTGAGGAAGTTATTTTTCGCGGTTATTTCTTTTCTGTTTTAAAAGAAGTAAAGTCAGAACGGTTTGCGATTTATGCCGTTGCGTTTTCCTTCGCGGTATTG
>JAKLDK010000185.1 GCA_022703565.1 Candidatus Omnitrophota bacterium | reverse complement strand
CGAAGTGCTTTTTTATTTGCAGCCTAGATTTTTTGCTTCTTTTTTCATCAATGGAAAAAAGAAGCGAGATAATCCGAAGTTGCAAACTTCGGGTAACATCCTTTGAAACAGCATCATTCCAAACCACCCCGGCACTGCGTGCCACCCCTCCAGCGAGGGGAATTAACGATGTTGAAGTAAAAAACCGGCCCCAAAGGCAAGGACAAAGGATAAAGAACAAAGAACAAAGGATAAAGAACAAAGGACAAAGGACAAAGGATAAAGGATAAAGGATAAAGGTCTTGATGCCTTAATAAGGTTCAATCTAGATCAATATTCATGAAATCCATCAATTCAAAATTTTTTTAATTTCTACATCTCCCTGTTTTGATTAAAATAAAAAAATTATACTTTTACTCCACCAATTCATAACCCAATTAACATTAAATACTAGACTTATGGCAAAAGGAATGGATGTCAGGAAAAACGTAAAGAAAGAGCCTGCTAAAACTCCCAAAGAAAAA
>JAKLDK010000184.1 GCA_022703565.1 Candidatus Omnitrophota bacterium | reverse complement strand
CTTTGTAATCAAAACCAAGGTTAAGGCGTAAATCAAAATCATCAGTTTGCTTCAAAGCTTTATTCGCAAAAAGGCCAACAATATTTGCTTTACCACCTGACTCTAAACTATGATATTCCTTGCCTAAATGGGAACGGGTGCTAAGGATATACCCGCCAACATTTAAAGTTGAGTTAATCGGTAAAGTGTATCTGGATTGGAACAATTGCATTAGCATCGAATCTGAAGCCTGATATTTAAGAAATAGCTTATCATCAAAACCTAAAAGATTGTTGTGTTCAAGAACAGTTGAATATCTTTGATTCTCAATATAACGCGAACCAAAGTTGTCATATTCAAAACCAACATGTATTGGAAGGTTGTCGGTAACAGTTAAAACGACATCTGTTGTTCCGGGAGTTTGACCGGGAACAAGCATAACTTTTGCTTTTCTGTCTGGATGTTCATTAATGTAAACTAATGATCTTTGCAAGGCAGAATAATCAAAATATCCGGCCTCTTGAATTCC
>JAKLDK010000183.1 GCA_022703565.1 Candidatus Omnitrophota bacterium | reverse complement strand
GAATGAGCTTCCGCATCCCTAACCATTTTTTCCACTTCGTCCTTGTTCAGGTTTGAAGTGTTTGTTATGGTTATTTTCTGTTCTTTGTTTGTGGCTTTGTCTTTTGCACTGACATTTACAATGCCGTTAGCATCAATATCAAAAGTTACTTCCACCTGAGGAAGCCCTCTTGGTGCCGGAGGAATACCATCAAGTCTGAACATGCCCAACGATTTATTGTCTTTTGACATTGGTCTTTCACCCTGAAGAACATGTACATCCACTGCGGTCTGATTGTCGTCCGCTGTTGAAAAGACCTGGCTTTTACTTACCGGAATTGTTGTGTTTCTGGGGACAAGCGGAGTCATAACACCGCCAAGTGTTTCAATGCCGAGAGTAAGAGGGGTTACATCAAGCAGAACAATATCTTTTATTTCACCAGCAAGAATACTTGCCTGAATCGCCGCACCTACCGCCACGACCTCATCTGGGTTTACACTTTGATTCGGGTCTTTTCCCGTTATATCCTTAAC
>JAKLDK010000182.1 GCA_022703565.1 Candidatus Omnitrophota bacterium | reverse complement strand
AATAAAAATTATGTTGTCTATTCCAAGTACAATTTCTAAAACCGTCAAAGTAAGTAATGCAATTAGCGCTTGCGGATCGGTAATCCATTCCATTTATTTTTTCCTGTGATAATATTATTGAGACAAAGTTAGATAGTGATTTTAAGAAAATGAAATTTTAATTGAGGAATGATTGAGTTTAATTTAATTCAGAATTCAAAAACATCCAATGCAGCAGTATAAAGAAAATTGTGATCGTCACGTCGACCGGAGGGAGAAGTCTGATTATTCATATAAACTCAACAAATGAAAAGAATCTATAAAAAAGATTCCCGCATTCGCGGGAATGACAATACAAAAAAAGCCCTTCAAAAAGAAGGGCAATAAAAACTAAACTCAAGTAAGTGAAATTATTTATTCTCTAATTTTTCTTTACTTCTTTTTCAACTTTCTTTTCTTTTTTTGTATCACAGCAAGAAGAATTATCGCCGCATTTATCTTTTTTATCCATTTGGATTTTTGAAACAACAACTTC
>JAKLDK010000181.1:244-518 GCA_022703565.1 Candidatus Omnitrophota bacterium | reverse complement strand
AAGGCGCGCAAGGGTCAGATCATTGCCGTTGTTACGGAAGGCGACCAGGTCATAAGCCGCATGGCAGATCATGTGATGGAGGTGCCGGAGACAATAGGGGTATTTGCCCCGGTGCTTGCCGTAGTACCACTCCAGCTGCTCTCATACCATATCGCTGTCCTTCGCGGATGCGATGTTGACCAGCCGAGAAACCTGGCAAAATCAGTTACTGTAGAATAAACAAAGCTAAATATTATGGCTGACGGTTACAGAAGTCTGAGCATTGGAGAGATTC
>JAKLDK010000181.1:0-234 GCA_022703565.1 Candidatus Omnitrophota bacterium | reverse complement strand
GCAGGCTGCAGGAGCAACTCATGGGAAAGTGTTTTTGTCAAAGATCCGTTCAATGCCGAGAGGATACAGAACGTTACCTTTTCTGGTGTTGTGAGGCTTGGCCTCTTCAATGGCGTGGCCCGCGAGAGGTGCGGATTGCCCCTTATGCACGGAATAAAAAACGCACATATACACAACTGCACAATAGCTGACAATGTCACTATCACTGATATAACCGGCTTCATCGCCAACTAT
>JAKLDK010000180.1 GCA_022703565.1 Candidatus Omnitrophota bacterium | reverse complement strand
CAATATGCGGCGCGAGTGCCGTGGCTAACATCAAGCTGTTATTCACGGACTGCTGAATCTTCGCTTCATCTGCCTGGATGTCCCGCACGGCATAACGCTCAAAGCTGCGCATCGTGTCAGCCAAAAGCCGCGTGCTATGCAAAAAGTTATAGGCAATCAGTGGCTTGAATACATTGAGCTCAAAGTTGCCCAAGGCGCCACCAATATTGATCGCCACATCATTGCCCATGACTTGCGCTGCGACCATGGTCATGGCTTCACATTGGGTCGGGTTTACTTTGCCCGGCATAATGGAACTGCCCGGTTCATTTTCCGGCAGTTTCAGCTCACCTAGCCCCGCCCGCGGGCCACTGGCCAGCCAGCGGATATCGTTCGCAATTTTCATCAAAGCTGCCGCCAATGTTTTCAGCGCCCCGTGCGCAAACAGCAAAGCTTCATGCCCGGCCAAAGCCGCAAACCGGTTGCTGGCCGCAACCCAGGGCAGCCCGGAATGCGCAGCCAATTCAGCAATGGCGCGCGCGGCAAATTGC
>JAKLDK010000018.1 GCA_022703565.1 Candidatus Omnitrophota bacterium | reverse complement strand
CAGTAGAGCGCGCGTGGCTGGACAAAATAACGGCAAAAGGCTGGCTGGATACTTTTCGCGTCAAACACCCTGAACCGGACAATTACACCTGGTGGGATTACAAAACCAAGGCCAGAGAGCGAAATATTGGTTGGCGCATAGATTACTTCTTTATTAGTGAGAATTTGCTTTCCTTATTAAAAAATGCCGATATAATTAAAGAGATATCTGGGTCGGATCATTGCCCAATTTCTATCAATATAAATATTAATATATAACTATGTCACCCGGTAAATTAATAGATCCTAAACAATTGTCTCAAGTAATTTTACGTTGTTCTCAAGAGATTTTAGAACAAATGTGTAAAGCCAAGTTTTCTCAGGATCCCCAAATAGCTGAACGGGAAATTATCGAATATAATAGTAGGATCCGCGCTCTTGGCTTAGATAAATTTAACGGCCCCTGTTATGTTGCAGCAATTACCATGTATGACAGCAAAGAAAGCTTAGCCGCTAAAAAACCCTGCGGAGCATTTATATTATATTTGGAGGAGACTATCGCTCAAGAATTCCTCAAAGCCATGAGCCAAGGCCTCGACGATGAAGACGAAGAAATGGTCATGGACAACTGCGGAGAACTTTGCAACGTAATTGCCGGACAATTTAAAAATAATATTAAAGAATTTGGTTATCATGATTTAGTTATTTCCGCTCCAACAAAAGGCAAAAACGATATTCCAGAGGGAGTAGATTTTGAATACAATGAAACAAAATTACAGGAAGTCAGCTTCTTTATTAGAAAAATAAAAGCGGTTGTTATTGCCATAACTTTGGCTCCTGCACCTTAAATCAAAGGATATATTAATCGGAGGCTATACGATGAAGAAAATATTAGTAGTAGATGATTCAGGCGTACAAAGAAAAATGATTATTCAAATAATACAAAAAGCCGGCTTTCAAAATCCGATATTAGAGGCTGGTGACGGAGCCCAAGCCATTCAAACCTTAGCGACTAATTTCCAAGATGTTGGGATTGTTTTATGCGATTGGAATATGCCAAACATGAACGGCCTAGAATTTATCTCAGCTATTGCCAAAGTACCAGCGGTTGCCTGTATCCCAGTTGTAATGGTTACAACCGAAGGAACAGCAGATAAAATAGCCGAAGCAAAGGCCGCTAATCCAAATTTAGCCGGATACATTGCCAAACCATTTACTCCGGAAGTATTACAATCAACAATAACACCAATTCTACAAAGCAACATTTAGGTAAATTACAAATGAATCTTATTCATCCGTTTTTGGTAGAGGCATTGGGCGAATCAGTTAACAATTCTTGCCAAACTATTCTTGGCATACCTGGGACATTAAAAGACAAAACAATATTTCCGGAAGAACCTTGCATCATAAGCTCTATTGGCTTTACTGGCAACATTGAAGGGAACTTCTCAATTTACATATCTGATTCTAACGCTTGCCGGCTTGTGTCTAAAATGCTTCAAACGGAAATAGACGAAACAACTACGGATGTTATCGACGGTATTGCCGAAATGATAAACGTAATAGCCGGCGGGGTTAAGATGCGTATCGCCCAACAAAAACAAACATTCAATATTAGCATCCCGACGACAATAAAGGGAAGCCGCATGGTAATTTTGGCTTCTACCGGAAAAGCTGAAAACATTTGCCTTCATTTCTCGGTTGAGAACATCTGTCTTTCAGTTACATTGATTTATAAAATGCATGAAGACAAAAAGGCCGTGGAAGAGAGAAAAGCACAGGCGCATCTTGACGCGATGCAAACCCTGAATGCTTTAATAAACAACAAAAATTAAATGGCCTAAAGGAAAAGGGATACTCATGGACATAATTTCAATATTAGAAAATGCTCTTTCTAAAGCAGTTGTTGATGCCTTTACAACAACTCTTTCTTTAAATCCAGAGAAAATATCCGAAGATAAACTCCCCCAACACCAAGAAACAATTATTAGCTCAATAGGGATAACTGGCTCTATCGACGGCAATATAATCATTTGCCTGTCAGAAATCGATGCCTGCAAAACAGTTTCAAAAATGTTAGGAATGGACATCCAGCCAGGGTCACCAGATGTGAATGACGGTGTTGGCGAAATTACCAATATGTTGGCTGGTGGAATAAAAACTAACTCCTCGAAAGAAAACGTATCTTTTAATATCAGCATTCCATCGACGGTAAAAGGCGACCACATGAAAGTTTACGGTCAAGAAGGTGTTGATAAAATCGTGCAAAGATATAAAGCCGAGGATATTCATTTTGTCGTAATTGTAACTTATAAAAAACACACCGAACAAAATGGGCCAGCGGAACAAAGCAAAACATCAAGCTCGGCATTCAATGCGGTTGATTTACTAAACCAACTTACAAACAATACTACACAAAACAAAACAGCGCCAAATGCTAATAATAACAACGCGCTTGATGTCCTAAATCAACTTAACAGCTTAACCGCAAATAAGCCCGTTGAACAAAATAAAACTGCACCTGATTCCTCTAAAGACAATGCCTTGGCTGCTCTGACCCAATTAGTTACTGTGACCAAACAACAAGCTAATAATGCAAATAAAGAAGAAGCTCCTAAAATTGATCCGCTAGCCATGCTAAATAACGCGATAAAACAAGCTGGAAGCGAAGCCAAAGAAACAAAGCCATTAAACCTTACCCCAGCCGAAAAACTTGAGCTGGCAATGAAAAAGTTTAAAGAAAGCCATAAATAATGCACAGGATCTTCCCATGACAACATTCTATGATCCAAAAACAAAAAAAACAAAACCTTGGGTTGCAGCTGTTTTTATCTTGATCCCGATAATAGTTGCGATACTAATATTTGTAATTACTAAGAATATTGCCGATCGCAATAGTTACAAAGAAAGTAAAACAACAGCGGAAGATATTTTTAAGTAGTCCTAATAATTTTCTTTACTTCCTCAGCAATCGCTAATGAAGCCGTTAATCCCGGAGACTCAATCCCAATCAAATTTATAAAGTTATTCAAACCTTTATCCGATTCGTTTGAGATAATAAAATCTTTTATCTCATCTTTGGGGCCTTGGGTTTTAGGGCGGATTCCGGAGGTATCAGAAACCAAGTCATCAATATTTAAACCGGACAAATACTTACTTACTGACTTATAAAAGATCGGTTTTGATTCCTCCGCCACATTATAATCAATCTTATCAACATAATTAGCGTCGGGCCCTAAGCGCAATCCACCGGCTAAATCAGGAGTAATGTGAATGCCCAAATCAGTTTTGGTCGGAGGAGGGTATACCAATCGAGTAATATTAAATTCCTTTGGGTTACTAATCCTAAAATATTGGCCTTTATTATACTGAAGTTTATACCCATATTTATCAACGTCAATCCCGGCCAATGCCGCAACCTTATCCGATCCTAAACCCGCGGAATTAATCACCACACGGCTTTCGAATTGAAACAATTCTCCTTGCGGTTCGCTCACCGTAACCCGATATCCGGAAGATTTCTTTTCTATGCCTACCGCTTCGACTCCAAAAGCAAACTCGCATTTTTTGTCTTTGGCTTTTTCATAAAAGAATTTCATTAAACCATGAGAATCAACTATTCCCGTATCGGGAGAAAATAAGGCCATTTGGGATGTAACATTCGGTTCAAGTTTTACGATTTCACCTCTGTCAATAAGCCTTAAATTCTTGGCCCCGCATTCAAGCGCATTTTTATAAATACCTTCGACATTGGATATTTCATCTTTTTCGCTGCCTACAATTAATTTGCCCAATCTTTTATAACCGATATTATTGTTTCGGCATAATTCATAAAGCAAATCTTTTCCCCGGATACAAAGATTGGCCTTTAAACTATTCTTAGGGTAGTAAAGCCCGGCATGAATCACCTCCGAATTACGCGAACTTGTTTCCTGTCCGAAAGAATTATGCTTCTCAACTACAATTACCTCTTTTCCTTCTTCCGATAAAACATAGGCAATCGCCAATCCAACTACTCCCGCGCCAATTATTGTAATATCTGTTTTTTCCATATTTAATTATTTATATCTTAAAAGGGAGGGTACCTAAAGGTCCTATTTGATATTACTTATATTTTTCTTTCCCAAAATATCCTTGGTTATTTCCATTCTTCTAACATAGGCTAAAAGCCAAGCCGCAAAAGTTGTAATTATAACTACCTGCAAAACCGGCAAAGTTTCAATAATACTAAAGTTCTTATCCTGAATTGCTGAAATCGCAAATACAGCTCCGCTAAAAGGAGAAAAAGCTAGAAAATAATTCTTATATCCCATGTTAATGAATAAAGGAGCGATAATGCTCCCTAAATAAGGCATTATTACCCATAATATAAAAATAATACAAAATAATATTATCGGCTTATTATAAAATTTGCCAAATCTAAACCATTCATAAATTGAAGCAAAAAATACCGGATAAGAAAGAGAAATAATTAAACTTATAATTGTTTCCTTTAAAGTTGCCTTATAAATGATCCCGTAAAAAATAAACATAACCGACGATATAAAACAAAACATAAGAAGCCAATAGCAATTCGAGCTATGCTCATCTTCCCAATTAATACCGATTACCCCGGATTTATTAGCCTTACTTAATCCCTTAGAAAATGACAATTTGGTCGGGGTAACGATAATGCTGCCGAGGATTCCTAACGCAATAATCAGGATAGGCAATATATTTAACCCGGCGAAACCGGAATGATATTGTTGGCTGTTAAGCGTATCTATTCCCAGCAATACCGCCGATAAAGCGCTCCCTAAGAACATAAAAAGCATAAACAAAAGGGTCATAAGTGATTGCCCTTTGGTAACTATCGCATGCTCGGATGAAGTAATTTTCCTATTTATACCTTCAAAACCTAAGGCTATCATTGGAATCAAAACAATGATTTGCAGAATAAGAGAATTGACCTTAAAACCAAACATCATATATTTCAATTCATAAAGCTGCAAGCTTGATATGCCATAGCGATAATTCAAGTTGGCTATATTTTCACCGATATTCAACTTTAGTTGTTCAAACGGCGGAATCCAAGTCATATGGTATAAAAACGATAAATTCGATGAAGAAAACAACATGGAAACAAAATATATCAAGATAAAAGCCCGGGCAGTTGAGCGCCGATTATCATGGGAATTACTTGTTATTCCGATAAGTACCGCGAATATATGATAAAAAACTGCGCAAAAAACAAGAGAAACCTCGAATTGCAAAATCGCTAATATACTAATTTTATATATAAAACTAAAACAAATAAGAACTAAGAAAATAGCAGAAAAACAAACCCATTCAAGAACAGTTGACCCAAAAACAATTCCTATCGTCTGGATATAAGAAGGAGTCGGGCTAGAACGGTGGAAATCCAAAGTACCATTAATTTTATCGTTCTCAGCCATTTTATATCCGGAGAATACTCCAAAAAGCAAAATAACAACAGCTTGTAACGCGCATAAATCTATCAATGCCTTTTGATACCAGGGCTGATGGGTTTCTTGACTATACGAGGGATAAGAATGGCCTTGGATATTTCCGCCTTCGCTATATCGATAATTTATTTGCGCGTTAACGATTATAATAACAATAAGCAAAGTTAGAATCAAAAGATAGGAAACAACCGTCGAGAATCGCATTCGCTCGCGCCAATTACGGATAAATAAAGCATTATTTGCTAAATTTAACATATTCATGAAACCTCATGCGCCCCGATTTTAAAGAAAATATCCTCGACATTATCTTGTTTAACATTAAATTCAGCAATAAGGATGTTTTGCTTAACCAATTGCGCCAATAGCCAAGCCGCTTCTTTCGCATCGCCTAAAAAACTAGCCCGGATTTCGATATCACTGATTTTTTGTAACCCAGAGATTTGAGTTGAATTATTCAATATATTGAATAGTTTTAAGGATTGGTCTTCATTGTGCTCCGCCAACCTAACAATCATCAATCCCTTGGACTTGATTCGGCTTCTAATCTCCTGCAAACTGCCCGAGACAACCATTTTACCTTTTTCCATAATACCAACCGCGTTACAAAAATCACTCAATTCGCTAAGAATATGGCTGGAAATAATAATCGTTTTACCGTCTTGCGAAATTTCTTTTAAAATATCACGTAAGTCTTTTCTCGCAATCGGGTCAAGGCCGCTAGCCGGTTCATCCAAAAGAAGCACCTTAGGGTTGGGAAGAAGGGTTTTCGCCAAAACCAATCTTTGTTTCATCCCGCGAGATAGTTCCCGAATATATACTTTTGCTTTTTCTGACAATTTAACTTTATCTATCCAATATTTTATTTTAGCCGGACGTTCTTTTTTCTCAATCAAATAAGCCGCCGCAAATACATCCAAATATTCCCACGCCGTCAAATTGTTATAAACAGGAGCAAAATCCGGCATATAACCAATATATTTCTGGGCTTCTCTAGGATGCGTTTCCGGATCAATATTATTAATTAAGATTTCCCCATAAGTAGGCTCAAGCAAACCGGCTAAAGCTTTAATCGTAGTAGTTTTTCCCGCGCCATTAGGCCCGACCAAACCGTAGATTTGTCCTTCTTTAACTTCAAAAGAAAGGTCACGAACTGCAGTTAATTCTTCGTAATCAACTCTTAATGAATTTACCTTTATCATACAAATGGATTATAGGACTTTTAGTGATTTTAATAAAATGCTTTTTATGATTTTTCATTAGACGTTTGTATTGCAAGATAGCGAACAAAAGATATAATAAAACATCAAAAGGAGATCGTTTTGATTACAGTCAATGCAGCCAATAAATTAATCAGGAATATAACTTACAAAAGAAAAGAAATATTTATCCCTATTGAACACGCTTCGGAAGAAATATTAGCCGAAGATATCATTGCCGACCGTGATTTTCCCCCATACGATAGAGTTATGATGGACGGAATTGCGGTTAAATTGCAAACAAGCAAGAAATCAATCAGATATTTTATTGAAGGCATTCAAAAACCAGGAAAAAACCAGAAAACATTAAAGAACCCCGATAATTGCCTTGAAGTAATGACCGGCGCTATTTTGCCTAAAAATTGTAATTGCGTAATACCTTATGAATGTTTGGATATAGTTAATAATACCGCGCGCGTCAAAATATCATACAAGCCAAAAACTTGTGATTACATTCACAAAAAGGGAAGCGATGCAAAAAAGAACGAAAAACTTATTCCCATCGGAGAAACAATCTCGCCAATTCATACAGCCATTGCTGCATCAGTCGGCAAATCAAAAGTAAAAATATTTGCAAAGCCGCAAATAGCAATACTCGGTACCGGCGATGAACTTATTCCAATAGCGAATACTCCGAGCACACACCAAATCAGGCAATCAAATATATATTCGATTGAATCGGCTTTAAAACTCAATGGCTTTAGCTGTAACCGTAAATTTCACTCGAAAGATAAGAAGGACTTGCTTAAAAATAAAATTTACCAGCTAAGCCAAGAATTTGATGTTTTAATCATCACCGGAGCAGTCTCAATGGGCAAATTTGATTTTATCCCGGGCATTTTAAAAGAGCTCAAAGCTAATATTATTGTTTATAAAATAAAACAGCGGCCAGGTAAACCGTTTCTATTCGCCAGGCTTCATAACAAACTAATTTTTGCTTTACCCGGTAATCCGGTTTCTTCATTGTTATGCACCTTAAGATATGTTTTACCATTTTTACTAAGGACGAAGGGAAGAGCGCAATTCCTGCCAATAAAATCAGCTATAACACCCAATAAAAAATTGACTTTATTTATTGGAGCCAAAAAACAAGAATCTTCAAAAGGTTATTTTATAAAACCAATTTATTCTCATAATTCCGGAGACCTCATAAGCTTAAAAGATGCAGATGGATTTATTGAGATTCCGCCGTCAGCAAAGGAATTTAAACCAGGAAGTTTAGTCAAATTCATACCTTGGAAATTATGAAAAGATTGCCTCTCAAAAATAAGAATTTATTCGGGCTGGTCTTAGCCGGCGGAAAATCTTCCCGAATGGGCAAAGATAAATCGATTTTAAAATATCATAAAAAATCCCAAATTGAATATGCTTTCGCGTTGCTTGATAAATATTGCGAAAGAACATTTGTTTCCAACACTAAATCCCAATCGACACTTAAGGAGCATCAAAAATTACCACAAATTCATGACATATATAAAGATATTGGCCCTTTAGGCGGAATATTAACAGCATTTAAGAAATACCCGGTTAAAGCTTGGTTAATTTTAGCCTGCGATTTGCCATTTGTGGACAACAAAACAATCTCAACATTGGTTCAAAAAAGAGATAGGACGAAACCCGTGACTTGTTATAGGAGCACTTATAATAATTTACCTGAACCACTTTGTGCTATTTTTGAGAAGAAAGCTCGAAAGAAATTAGAATCTTCTCTGAAGAAAAATATTACCTGTCCGCGCAAAATTTTAATGGGATTGCCAGTTAAACTGCTTAAGTTAAACAAAAAGAACGAATTAGACAATATCAACACAAAAGAAGAATACAAAAATGCCATATCAAATAATAAATAACATACCTGTTTGGGGAGAACCGATAAAAGAAGCTGTCGAGCAAATTTCCAACTGCGCGAAAAATGCTGATAAATGCGCATTAATGGCAGACCACCATCAGGGATATTCAGTTCCGATCGGAGGTATTGTTGCCTATCATAACAAGGTTAGCCCGTCGGCAGTTGGATTCGATATTGCCTGTGGAAATAAAGCCATAAAATTAGATATCCCTGCACAAGAAGTTAGGAACAACATAAACCAAATAATGGATGATATATTCTCAACACTTTCATTCGGAGTAGGAATGAAAAATAACGAGCATGTCGGGCATCAATTATTTGACGATCCTTCCTGGAAGATAAAAATCGCAAAAGAAAACAAAAAATTAGCCCAAGAACAACTAGGAACTGTCGGTTCCGGAAATCATTATGTTGATGTATTTGTCGATGAAGAAGAATCTGTTTGGGTTGGAGTGCACTTAGGCTCACGCGGATTCGGACATCGTATCGCCACACATTTTATTCATGCCGGCGGAGGGCGTGACGGGATGTTTGTCGACCCAGTTTTATTAGACATTAATTCGGTCTTAGGGCAAGAATATATTCAATGCATGAAATTAGCCGGACGTTACGCTTACGCCGGGCGCGACTGGATTTGCAACCGGGTAGCTAAAATATTAAAAGCAAAAATATTGGAGGAAGTCCATAACCATCACAATTTTGCCTGGGAAGAAGAACATTCCTCTCAAAATTTATTTGTAATCCGTAAAGGCGCAACACCATGTTTCCCGAATCAAAAAGCATTTGTCGGAGGAAGCATGGGAGATATTTCAGTTATTATCGAAGGCATTGATTCAAAGGAGAGCCAAAAAGCATTATATTCGACTGTTCACGGCGCCGGAAGGACAATGTCAAGGACAAAGGCAGCCGGTAGATTTAGAGGAAGAAGGCGTATCGGAGGCGTAATAACAAAAGAGATGATGCTTAAATGGCTTAAAGAAAAAGGCGTTGTTCTAAGAGGCGCAGGAACAGATGAATCACCACATTGTTACAAAAGATTACCGGAGGTACTTAATTTTCACAAAGCAACTATTCGCATATTGCACACCTTAACGCCATTGGGCGTAGCAATGGCCGGAGAAAATGAATTCGACCCGTATAAACATTAACAATCTCTTTATTACCAATATAAAATATAGTATATTAATTAAAATTAAGGTTCTTTATACAGCGTATAATTAATTAGCATGAAAATCATAACAAAAACAATTTCAATCCTGGCAGTTACAATTATCTTGTCGATAACTCTCACCTGGACTATTTCACGATACATACTATTAAAAAGCTTCGAAAAGATAGAAATCGACTTTGCTACAGAGAACATCCTCAGAGTAGAGCAAGCGTTTCTAGCAGCTATCAGGACGCTAGACAAAACAAATCTTGACTGGTCTTCCTGGGATGATACCTATCAATTTATTCAAGATAATAATTCAGATTATGAATCCTCAAATTTAACAGAATCAACTGCCGCACGTCTTGAGATCAATATTATGTCCTACATCAGACCTGACACATCTTTTATCTATTCAAAATTTTACGATAAAAACACAGATACACTTTTTGACACATCGGCTGAATTAAAAAATTCAATAATCAAGCAAATAAAACTTATACGTAATCTGGACGAAAAAAGCAGTTCAAAAGGCATCTTGATTTTACCCGAGAATAGGCTGTTTATTTTCGCAGCTCGCCCAATCTTAACCAGCCAAGATGCCGGCCCGGCACAAGGAGTTTTATTATTCGCTAAGGAATTTGATGAGAAAGCGATTAAGAGCTTACAGGACAAACTGCTAACAGACTTAAAGTTTTTTATTTTATCCGCCAAAAAAGATTGGGAAGGGATAAAAGATGTCCACAAAAAATTCCCCGTGGGAAACAATATTTTTATCGACAATAGCGAGGATGAGTTTATCTTCACTTACATCAAGTTAAAAGACATCAACAACCAAGAAGCCCTTATTATCAAATCAACCCAAGATAGAAAAATATATGCGCGAGGTAAAGCAACTCAGAGAATAATAATATTAAATATGATTTCTACAGCGCTGATTTCGCTACTAGTACTATTTCTCTTGTTAAATAAAGCCATTTTAAGCAAACTAAAAATACTTCAAAAAAAGATTAAAGAAATTACGCAAGGGACAGACTTAAGCCAAAGGGTTTATTTTAAAGGAAACGATGAGCTTTCCCAATTAGCCGAATCGTTCGATAACATGCTCGATAACATAGAGCTAATCAACAATGAATTAAATAAGGCCGTGGAAATTGCGGACAAAGCCAATCAGGCGAAATCAGATTTCTTATCAAACATTTCACATGAAATAAGGACACCCTTAAATAGTGTAATGGGTTTTTCAGAAATAATTATCAATTCAAATAATGTCGAAGAAATTAGACGGAATGCACAAACAATATTGCAAGAATCAGAGATACTTCTTCATCTGATAAATTCCCTTCTTGACCATGCCAAAATTGAAGCAGGCAAGATTGAGCTAGAAAATATAAGTTTTGATTTAAGAAAAATCGTAGAATCAGTTAAAACATCTTTAATAAAAAAAGCCGATGCGAAATACATTGATTTTAAAACTTCCATTGATCACAATACCCCACAGTATTTAATGGGAGATTCTCTCCGCCTAAGGCAAATATTATTAAACCTGGCTTTTAATTCAATAAAATTCACAGAAAAAGGCTACGTTAAAATTGCGGTTAAAACCCTAGAAAAGAATGAATTTTCGGCAAGATTACGGTTCGAAGTCAGCGATACTGGCATCGGCATCGCGCCAGAACAAGTTGATAAAATATTCACAGCATTTACTCAGGCCGAAAAAAGCACGTCCCGTAAATACGGCGGAACCGGATTAGGAATTAGTATTTGCGATCAATTGGTTACCCTAATGAAGGGAAAATTACAAGTTGAAAGTGAACTTAACAAGGGGTCTACGTTCTGGTTTGATCTAAAGCTCGCTATCAGCAAAGAAGAGGCCATTGCCATAAAAGAAGCTGTTGCTAAAATTCAGGAGTCTTTTTCTACTAACAAAGAAGTATCATTTTCCGACAAGCATATTCTTTTGGTCGAAGATTATATACCAAACCAACAAATTGCTTTAAATCATTTAAAGAAGTTAAATTGCAATATCGACATAGCTAATAACGGCAAAGAAGCAATTGAGGCATCTAACAATAAATTTTACAATCTCATACTGATGGATGTCCAAATGCCATATGTAGACGGATACGAAGCCACAAAGAAAATTCGCAAGGAAAGCAAGCTTTGCGCAAACACAAAAATATTAGCAATGACCGCTAATAGCGGCAAAGAAGAATTAAACAAATGCCTTGCCTCCGGAATGAACGGAATGATCACAAAGCCATTGCGCTTTCAAACCTTTATCAAAGAAATAATGGATACCTTGCAACAAGTTGACAACGTCGCCCCCCCGGTGAGAATAGCCGAGAAAGCTGAAGAAGAAATCGCGCCTAAAAAAATAGACTTATCACTAATAGAACTCGATAAACTCTTAGAAGAATATAAGGGGAATAAAGAGCGGGTTATCTCACAATTAAAACTTCTTACCCGTGAATTCGACGATCAGCGTTACATGATTAACCGCGCCATTGAAATTGATGACATTGAAATCATCGGGAATGAGTTTAAGAAAATAAATACCGCCTGTGTTGATTTCTGCTTGCCTAAGCTAGCTAATATTTCCGAAGAAATTTGCCGATTATCTAAAAAAGGCGACATTGAAAAATCACGGGAATTAATAAAAGAATTCAACAAAGAACTTTCTGCCGTAAAAAAATTAATCAATTAAAGGGATATTGCCATGAAGAAATCAGAAGAACTAAATAATATAACATTACAAGATATCGCCCGTAAAATGGTATTAGCAGCGACAACCGCGCCAAAAGGCCGAGGCGAAAACAATATGGTAATAGCGGTAACCGAACCAAGCGAAATTAAATCTATTGCCGCCAAATTAAAGGAAATGGGCGAGAGGTACGAATATCAAACATTTATCCGTGACGCAGAAAATATTTTAAAAGCGCAATTAATGATTATTTTCGGCTCCAGAATAAAACCGATGGGATTAAAGAAATGCGGCATGTGCGGATTTGAAAACTGCGCAGAAAAAGATCTTCACAAAAACATACCTTGTGTTTATAACACCGGAGATATGGGGATTGCCATGGGTTCAGCCATAAGTATCGCCGCAGATAATCGCGTTGATAATAGAATTATGTTTACTGTCGGCCAAGCTGTCATGGAAATGGGCCTATTAGGCGAAGGAATAAAAATTTGCTACGCCATACCTTTAAGCGCTACATCAAAAAACCCGTTTTTTGACAGGAAATAACTTCATAAAAATAATTTAGCATCAAGAATTAAGTTTTTTGTAACTTTTTACTATCTCTTGCGTTTAAACAGTAGGAGAGGGAAAAAAGAGAACAGATTATGGAGAAGTCGGACGAACAACTGATATTCGAATATCAGGATGGTAGTACAAAAAGCCTTGAAGAGCTCTTCGAACGCTTCAAAAGACGCATTCTTAACTTCGCACTTCGTATTCTTGGAAACAGAGCCGATGCCGAAGATGTGACGTCTGAGGTATTCTTGGCTCTTCAGACAAAAAAACAGCTCTTTAATCCTAAAGCAAAATTCTCCACTTGGCTTTTCACAATTGCCAGAAATCAGTGTTTAGACAAAATAAGGAACAAGAAAAAAATGATTTCGATGTGGTTCACAAGAAATGACGGTTCAAGGGAAGAAAAAGAGTGGGAAATTCCTGACAAACAAAATCTCGCCCCACAAGAATTAGAAAGGGAAGAAACCATTCGGCAGGTAAAAAAAGCTATTGAAAACTTGCCCTTAGAGCAAAGAGAAGCTTTGGTTCTCAGGGAATACCAAGATTTTAGTTATTCGCAAATTTCTGAAGTACTTAGCTGTTCGCTTGAACAGGTCAAAATTCTAATTTTTAGAGCCAGAGAAAATTTAAAAAGCACCTTGCCGTCTATTTTATCGGAGGGGAACAATGACTGATCACAATACAATAAAAGAACTTCTTTGTGCATATTACGACGGAGAAGCAACCGCTGAAGAAGAAATGTTAATTAAAAATCATATTAAAGAATGCCGCGAATGCAGTCTTGAATATAAGAATTTCTCCAAAATCTCCCAATCTCTTAAGTTGTACCCGGAAGAAAACCCCTCTCCTGACTTAGAATACAAATTAAGTTCTAACCAACAGGAGGGTAAAATGCAAAACACAAATGTTAAAAGCAAATTAGATTCTATCTTAAAGCCAATTTTAGCCGGAGAATTCATAATTATTATTGCCGCAGTAATTCTTATAGGACATTTAGCAACAACAGAAGGATTAAAAAAGCTTGCCTCAGGAAGGCTTAAATCGGCAGCTGATGATATAGGGCAACAATACTCTCTAAAAAATAATACAATAGTTGCTAAATCTTCAACAGCTGATTCACGTTCCAGACAGCAGGAATACAAAAAACTTAATGTCACACAAAATAGTCACATAAATTCTCAACCCTCGAGCCAAGCTGTTCAATACGAGCCTTATTATCTTCAATCTTCCTATCCTATGACCACAGACGGCCGCCAAGACATGCTTCAGGAAAAATACTTAAACAAAAGCAGTACAGATATAAGCAGAGCTGCTATGGGAGGCTACCCTGGTATAGAAGCAGGTTATGAATCCATAATGCCCCAACCATATCCAATGACAGTTGGCCAATTTAATACCGAAGAATACTCAACAATAATTGAAAATGAATTTCTAACAGTATCGGAAAATCCGCTTTCGACATTTTCAATTGATGTTGATACCGCGAGCTATAGCAACGTCAGAAGATATATAAACGCTAGCCAGCTTCCTCCGGTTGATGCGGTAAGAATTGAGGAAATGATTAATTATTTTAATTATGACTATCCAAATCCAGAAGGTGATATGCCCTTTTCAATCACGACCAAAGCCGCTAAATGTCCTTGGAACAAAGAACATGACCTGTTTTTAATCGGTCTGCAAGGAAAAGTTCCCGAAGAAGTTCCGCCAAGCAATTTAGTTTTCTTAATTGATACATCCGGGTCAATGAATCAGCCTAATAAGTTACCGTTGTTAATTTCCGCTTTTAGCATGATGGTTAACCAACTAACTGATAAAGAAAGAGTAGCTATAGTTACCTATGCCGGCTCAGCTGGTAAAGTATTGGATTCAACAAAAGGAGATGATAAGCAAACTATACTCGATAGTTTAAACCGCCTTTACGCTGGTGGTTCAACTGCCGGTAATGCCGGAGTTCAATTAGCTTATAAAATCGCTAAAGATAATTTCATCAAAGGCGGAAACAACCGTGTTATTCTCGCCACAGACGGTGATTTCAATGTCGGAGTATCTTCGACCAGCGAGTTAACAAAAATGATTGAAGAAAAAAGAAAAGAAGGGGTGTTCTTAACAATTCTTGGATTCGGCGATGGAAATTATAAAGATGGGCGCATGCAAGAATTAGCCGATAAGGGAAACGGCAATTACTACTACATTGACACTTTAAAAGAAGCCAAGAAAGTTTTAGTTAGCGAACTAGGCTCGACTTTATTTACTATTGCCAAAGATGTCAAAATTCAAGTTGAATTTAACCCAGCGCAAGTTAAAGCATATAAATTAATCGGTTACGAAAGCAGGATGTTAAAAAAAGAAGATTTCAATGATGACACAAAAGATGCGGGAGAACTAGGAGCTGGTCATACCGTAACCGCAATTTATGAAATAGTCCGCGGAAATTCAAACGAAGAATTCACGAAAGTTGACGATTTAAAATATCAAGAAAAGAAGATCATAAAAAGCGATGAAATGATGACAGTTAAACTTCGCTATAAAGATCCTGATGGTGATACCAGCAAATTAATTCAAGAAACAATTGGATCTCAAGATATAAAAGAAGAGCCGGCTGGAGACTTTAAATTCGCATCCGCGGTTGCCGAATATGGATTATTGCTTCGGAATTCCAAATTTAAAGGTACGGCTTCATATCAAAATGTTTTAAAATCTGCGAAAGAATCAAAAGGCGAAGACAAATTCGGATATAGGGAGGAATTCATTCAACTTGTTGATACAACAAATACCCTCGATTCTCGTAGCAGTTCTGGTGGAATTAACTTTAAATAGCCAATAACTATGGCATCACAGCCACGTTTTTTCATCACATCATAACAAAGAAAGGGGCATTTTTATAATGCCCCTTTGCTATAATATATAATGAAAATATCTTCAAAATATTATTCGTAAAAAAGGTCAATACAAATTACTTGGAAATGATCAACGTTATCACCTCTCCAAACCGTCCAGGTAGGTTTGGTGCCTGGGGCAAAAGCCCATGTGTGACTTTGATCATTGTCATAAGGTCTGACACCAACACCGTCACCTCCACCATTATCAATCCCTTCGACTTGGTTTAAAGCACAATATGTCCATGCTCCCAGAGAAGTATGATTGGCAACATCCCGCCATTGGCTAATCCTAAAACCAGTGCTTGGGATAGCAACACACGATTGCGCTTCGGCTTTTTGCTGCCAATAATCATAAACAGTTATCGAGAAAATACTGACAAACATTGCAGCTAATAGAAGAATTAAAAGTTTCTTTTTTATCATAACAATTGCCCTCCGTTAATTAGTTTATCTTAATTAAAGAATACTATATTTAATCTCTTTTCCCAAGGGGAAAGATACAAACAATAAATACGTTTATCATTTCTTCTTTGTAAAATAATTTAAAAACGCTTTAAAACCGTATAATTTACGCAGCAAATCTCCGAATGACCGGATAGAAAATAGCATCTTAAACATTTGTTTCGGACGGAGGTAAAATTCCCTTAAACCTTGGTCAATAAGCTTATCAATTTCCGAATTACTTAACTGCGGATAGGAGAGAAGTGTTTTTTGCTCACGTTCTAAAGTCAGCCAATCCCGCCAATTTTTGGCAATTAAATAATTGTTTTGTTTGGCCCAATAGTACATTTCCGTCCCCGGATAAACAGCAATTCCGGTAATCTGGATTGTATCCATCGGAATTGACTTCGCAAAATCTATTGTTTTTTGGGCAGTTTCTTTAGTTTCACCCGGCGCGCCAATCATAAAACAACCGTGCACAATAAATCCTAATTCTTGGGCTCTAAAAGCAAACTTTCGGGCCATTTCAATTGAAACTCCGCCTTTTTTAACAGCTTTCAAGGCTTCATCATACCCGAATTCAAACCCCACCATAAGCATCCGGCATCCGGCCTTTTTCATCAATGGCAGTAATTCTAAATCAGTATTAATCCTCGCATTGCACGACCAGGATATTTTCTTATTTAACCCTCGTCGAATAATCTCATTGCAAACCGAAGTTGCATGTTCGCGGCTGGCAGCAAAAGTATCCGTCTCAAACATTATTTCACGTATTTGCGGATGAGTTTTTAAATCATATTCCATTTCATCACAAACTTGATTTGCATCGCGCATCCGTAGCTTATAACCATACATCGTCTGCGGGTCACGACAGAAGGTACAGGCATTGTTACATCCCCGACCCGACAAAAGAGTAAGAAAAGGATATTTCTTTCCGGCATCCGGATACCATTCGGGCTTAATCAACTCCCAGGCTGGAAAAGGAAGTAAATTCACGTCAATTGCCGGCCGCTCGGAGTTATGGACAATATCCTGATTATTAGCCCAGGAAAGGCCTAATATTTTGTTTGTGTCAACTTTATTCGCAAGATCAAGAAGAGTGTAATCATATTCCCGCCTTAAAATATAATCGACTGTTCCTTTGGCAATATCAAAAGTGTCATTAACTTCAGCTGTTACATGTTGGCCGACAAAGGCTATTTTGCAATTTGTTTTATCTTTTATAGCTTGAGCCTGCTCAATATCATTATAAATAGAAGGGGTGGTCGCATGGATAACAACTAATTCCGGATTAAAATCAGCGGTTATTTTTAATGTTTCTTCCGGTGAAATATTTCGGGCCGCAGCCTCGACGAAAATAACTTCATGATTGGCATTGCGCAATACCTGCGCGGCAATCAAAAGATAATCCGGATGCCTTTGCACACGCCCGCGGGATTTAGCCGCCCAACGGGCTACCCGGACAAAGTCATTTCCAAATGAAGGATTAACTATCGCTATTTTCATAATCATCGTCATCCCTGCGAATGCAGGGATCTAGCCGTTATTTTAACTAACTGTTAATGTTCCAAAATGGATTCCCGCCTGCGCGGGAATGACACAGTTATTTCACAAATACAAACAAATTACCTGATGAAATAAAATTGACTCGCATATAAACATTCTATATAATAGCTCACTGAATTTAAAAATCAAAATCTATTTCCACTTAAAATGAATAATAATTTTAATTATAACGATGTAAAAAAAGCAATAAAATCCGGCACTGCGAATTATACAATCTTCCATTTGCCAAAATTATCCAATCTTAATTTAGGGAATCCGGAAAACTTACCTTTTTCAATCAAAGTACTTTTGGAAAGCGCGATTCGTAACCTTGACAATTATCAAGTTACTACTAATGACATAAGCAACATCCTATCTTGGTCGCCTAAACAAGCAGAGAAGAAAGACATTTCCTTTAAACCGGGCAGGGTCATATTACAGGATTTTACCGGTGTTCCTTGTATTGTTGATTTAGCCGCCATGCGTAAAGCCGTTAAAAGATTTAAAAAAGATACTAACAAAATTAATCCGCAAGTACAATGCGACCTTATTATCGATCATTCCCTACAGGTGGATTACTACGGCGATAAAAAAGCTTTTGATAAAAACTTGGCGCTTGAGTTTAAACGCAATAAAGAACGTTATGAATTCTTAAAGTGGGGACAAAATACTTTTAAGAATTTTAGAGTAATTCCACCAGCGACCGGAATAATTCATCAAATCAATTTAGAATATCTCGCCCGCGGTGTTTTAACAAAAAAATCCGGCAAAGAAATTTACACCTATCCTGACAGCTTAGTCGGAACTGATAGCCATACGACCATGATTAATGGGATAGGAATTGTCGGCTGGGGAGTGGGCGGGATTGAAGCCGAAGCCGTTATGCTAGGTGAACCGTTATACATGGTTTTACCAGAAGTTGTTGGGTTTAAATTAACAGGGAAACTGGATAATAATGTCACCGCAACTGATTTAGTTTTGACTATTGTTGAAATGCTACGCAAAAAAGGCGTGGTTGATAAATTCGTCGAATTCTACGGTGAAGGAATAAAAAGTTTAAGCTTACCTGACCGGGCAACCATTTCCAATATGGCACCGGAATACGGAGCTACTTTAGGGATTTTCCCAATCGATAATATTACTCTTGATTATTACCGCTTAACCGGAAAATCGAAAAACGAAATTGATTTAATAGAAGCATACTTTAAAGAACAAGATATGTTTTATGACGCTAATAAAAACATCCAGTACAGCGATTATCTTGAATTGGATTTATCAACAGTTGAACCATGTTTAGCCGGACCAAAACGCCCACAGGATAAAATTCCCTTAAAGCAAATGAAAGAAAGATTTAATGCGGCTTTATCAAATCCTAAAGATAAAAACGGATTCGGCATTGAACCAAAGTCGCTAAATGACGATAAAAATAAACTGACTCACGGCTCGGTTGTAATTGCCTCAATAACCAGCTGTACAAACACATCAAATCCGGCACTTTTAGTCGCAGCAGGATTATTGGCTAAGAATGCCGTCGAGCGCGAGCTTAAAGTAAAACCTTTTGTCAAAACCAGCTTCGCGCCTGGAAGCCAGGCGGCAGAAGGATTCTTAAAAGATTCAAAGCTTTTAAAATATTTAGAAGAATTAAAATTCAATATTGTCGGATATGGCTGCGCTACTTGTATCGGCAATTCCGGGCCGCTTGATGAAAGCATAATCAAAACAATTAAAAACAATAACTTAGTTGTAGCCTCTGTATTAAGCGGAAACAGAAATTTCGAAGGAAGAATATCTCCTTATACAAAATTAAATTATTTAGCCAGCCCAATTTTAGTCGTGGCTTATGCCTTAGCGGGAAATGTAAATATTGATTTTGAAAAAGAACCCGTCGGGGAAGATAAGAAGGGAAACGATGTTTACTTAAAAGATATCTGGCCAAACCTAAATGACATTAATAATATTGTAAATCGCAATGTTACGCCAGCCCTTTTCAAGAAATGCTACAAAAATGTAACCAAAGGGCCATCTTCTTGGTCAAAAATAAAAAGCAATAATAGCCAACTTTTTACTTGGCAGAAGAAAAGCACCTATATTCAAGAACCGCCGTATTTTAATGATTTGGCCAAAGAAACACCTAAAGTTAATAAAATAAAGAACGCCAGAGTATTATTAAAACTAGGCGACTCAATAACAACTGACCATATTTCACCAGCCGGAGATATCGCGCTAGATTCGCCCGCCGGCCAATTCTTATCGGAAAATGGCATAAAAAAAGAAGATTTTAATAGTTATGGTTCCCGCCGCGGAAATGACAAAATAATGTCCAGAGGGACATTCGCGAATATTCGCTTGAAGAATCAATTAGCCGAAGGAAAAGAAGGCGGTTATACAAAATATTTACCGGATAATACAATAACAACGGTCTTTGATGCTGCCGAACTCTATAAAAGGAACGACACTCCTTTAATTATTATTGCCGGGAAAGAATATGGCACCGGTTCATCTCGCGATTGGGCCGCCAAGGGCCCAGCGCTTCTAGGTGTCAAGGCTGTTTTAGCCGAAAGCTTTGAAAGAATACACCGCAGCAATTTAGTCGGGATGGGAATTCTTCCTTTAGAATTTAAACCCGGCAATACTGCCGAAACTTTTGGCCTTCATGGCGATGAAACATTTAATTTTGAAGGTATTGACAATAATATAAAGCCGCGTAGCGATATTACCGTACACGCTCGTTCGCCCAAGGGAGATTTCAAAAGCTTTAAAATGACTGCCCGACTCGACACTTTGGTTGAAATTGATTATTTTAAAAACGGCGGAATATTACCAACAGTATTACGTAAACTTATTTAAACAGGAGGGAATGAAATGAAAAAATTAATCCTTATCACTATTGTCTTGTTTTTATCAGCAACGTTTTGTTATGCCCAAATAAGAGGAGACATCGTTAGGACAACAGGAACAATCACCTCAATCGACAATAATAAAAACCAAATAACAATATTAGATTTAAGCTCCGGAGCAGAAAAAACATTTTCCCCGAAAAAAGGCATTGACGCATCCTTAAGTATCGGCGACCAAATCCGCATCACGCATAAACTTAATTCATCCGTTGCTAATGTTGTTAAGTTAATCAACAAAGGGTCTAGCATTCAGCCGGTAAGGTCAACAAACAGAACTTCAACCCAAGCCAGGCCAACATATCAACAAAAAACAACTTCTCAAGAACAAAAAGGCGGCTGGAGATAAAATAGCGCTAAAACAGATTGTTTTAATTGTTGGGAAGGGTTGACAATTAGTTTTTACTAATATAATATACCGAAATTAGTATTAAGTTATACCTGAAAGTACTTTATGCCGAAAACAATGTATGAAAAAATCTGGAATGACCATTTGGTCAGAAAAAGCCAAGACGATACTAACCTTCTTTACGTCGACAGGCAGTTAGTCCATGAGGTTACGAGCCCCCAGGCTTTTGAAGGGCTTCGTTTAAGCAACCGCAAAATTCGCCACCCGGAAAAAACTGTTGCCACAATGGATCATAATGTTTCAACCAAAACCCGTGATATTTCTAAAGCAGCTCCTGATTCAAAAAAACAAATGGAGACTTTAGCAAAGAATTGCCAGGACTTTTGTATAACTTTATTTGATTTCGCGCATAAAGATAACGGAATTGTTCATATTATCGGCCCGGAAATGGGCTTGACTTTACCCGGAATGGTAATTGTCTGCGGAGATTCTCATACCGCAACCCACGGAGCTTTTGGAGCGCTGGCGTTTGGCATTGGGACAAGCGAAGTCGAACATGTTTTAGCTACCCAGACATTGCAGCAAAATGCCAGCAAAACTATGCTCATTAACATCGACGGTAAATTACAAAAAGGTGTTACCGCTAAAGATATTATCCTTTACATAATAGGCTTGCTCGGAACCGATGGCGCGACCGGTTATGTTATTGAATATTCCGGCAGCACAATAAAAAGTTTGAGCATGGAAGGACGTATGACTATTTGCAATATGACTATTGAAGCCGGGGCACGGGCCGGAATGATTGCGCCGGATCAAAAAACATATGCTTATGTAAAAGGGAAAGATTACGCGCCGAAGGGAAAGGATTGGCAATTAGCGTTGAAATATTGGAAAACATTAAAAACCGACAAAGGCGCGAAATTTGATAAAACAATTAAAATAAATGCCAAAGATATTAAACCGCAAGTTACCTGGGGTACATCGCCCGGGCAGGTTGTTGCAATTGACAGTATTGTCCCTGGCCCAAAAGATTTTTCTGACTCCGTGAAATCAGCTTCTTGTGAAAAAGCCTTAAAATACATGGATTTAAAACCAGGCACAAAAATTACTGATATAAAAATTGATAAAGTATTTATCGGCTCTTGCACTAACGGCAGGATTGAAGATTTCCGCGAAGCGGCGAAAATATTAAAGGACAAGAAAATTGCGCCCGGAATAATCGCGTTAGCTGTTCCCGGGTCCGAACGTGTCCGTCGCCAAGCTGAAAAAGAGGGTTTAGATATAATTTTTAAAAATGCTGGGTTTGAGTGGCGCTATGCCGGATGTTCGATGTGCTTAGCTATGAATGATGACAAATTAAACCCAGGCGAACGATGCGCCTCGACGACAAACCGTAATTTTGAAGGCCGGCAGGGCCAGGGCGGCCGGACCCATCTGGTCAGCCCGGCCACGGCCGCGGCCGCCGCCATTGCCGGTCGTTTTGTCGATGTGCGGCAATGGCTTTGAAATGATTGTTCATTGAATGATGCTTTTATTCCTCTTCCTGCAATGCTTTCAACCTTTACCGGAATATCATTCAGGTTTGCAGCTGTTTGTTCGAGGTAGCGGGCTACAGGCTCAGCAACAGGATGCTCGCTGTTCTTCTGAATATTGA
>JAKLDK010000179.1 GCA_022703565.1 Candidatus Omnitrophota bacterium | reverse complement strand
ATATTTATTTTATCCATAAGAAATCCATTCTAATCTAAAACTATTACTCTCCCCGAATCGAAACACAGAGGAGAATTTTTCTAAAATTAATAATTAATTTAATATATATAATAAAGAAAGAATTCAGAATATCAAACAAAAACATTCCCAAAGGCATCGGTTAAAAAAACTAAGGACAGCCGTTTGATTTCACCTTTTTGAAAAAAATTTTTCTTTACAAACAACATTTTCAATATTAAACTTAATCACCAATTTTAGATTTTGCTTCAAAAAGGGGTCGTAGTGTAGCCTGGTTAACATGTCAGCTTGTCACGCTGAAGACCGCGAGTTCAAATCTCGTCGACCCCGTTTTTTAAACCTCAATACTTGAGGTTTTTTATTTTTATCTTTCTTTCGATCATGACCTACACCCCTAAAACATATTTTAGGGCACCCAGATCTTAAAAAGGGCTGTCATGATCATTTTTTTATCCTTTGACAAAAAACCTCTTCTTTTTACCAATCCTACATCTGTCATCTGCTGCACAAACCCTCA
>JAKLDK010000178.1 GCA_022703565.1 Candidatus Omnitrophota bacterium | reverse complement strand
AAAAACAGTTTATTGAACTACTTGATCAAGAGCAGAAACGTTGGGAACGAGAACTTGCCAAGCATCGAGAAACTGTTGATGCAGAAAAAGTTGCAGAGGTTGTTGCAATGATGACAGGTGTTCCTGTTCAACGAATTGCACAAGCAGAAGGTGCTCGATTAATTAAAATGGCGGAAGAGTTAAAAGGATCTGTTATTGGTCAGGATGATGCTATTAGTAAAGTTGTAAAAGCAATTCAAAGAAATAGAGCTGGTTTAAAAGATCCTAACAAACCAATTGGAACATTTATTTTCTTAGGCCCTACGGGTGTTGGAAAAACCCAATTGGCTAAGGTGTTGGCCAGATATTTGTTTGACTCATACGATAACCTTGTTCGTATTGATATGAGTGAATACATGGAAAAATTCTCTGTTTCGAGGTTAGTCGGAGCTCCTCCAGGTTATATTGGTTATGAGGAAGGTGGTCAATTAACCGAGAAAGTTCGTAGAAAACCATATTCTGTTGTCCTACTCGATGAAGTCGAAAAAGCACATCCTGATGTTTT
>JAKLDK010000177.1 GCA_022703565.1 Candidatus Omnitrophota bacterium | reverse complement strand
ACGATACTTGTGAAAATATACCGCAAGCGAAGTATAGGCTGGCAGATATCCTTAGGCGAACCGATCACTACCAAAGATCAAACACCTTGTTCTAAAGCAACCCTTGCGTCTTAAAGGTTTCTTCCACGATCTCACGAGCAACTTTTCCAGAAGGATTTTCTCCTCCGGTAATATTACAGGCAAAGACGTAGGTCTTCCCGCCACTTTCAAGAAAACCAACAAACCAGCCTAAAGACCATTTCCCTTCACTATCTGCCCCAGAACCAGTTTTGCCATAAAGAATACCCTTTTCCGTCTTGACCACCTTCATAATGTCTCGCAAAACAGAAATGTTCTTCTCAGAAAAAGGGAGCTTACCGTCCAAAAGATTGTTTAAAAGCGCGACTTGTTCATCCGCGCTAATCATAATCGGCTTGGTGTTCGCTCTTGGAAGCCAAAAGGTATCAATACCCGCCGAAATATCCTGAGATCCATAGCTAATCTTTTCGATATATTCCTTCATTCGTTCCACGCCAATTTGCCGAGCCAGACCTTGAAAAGCCGGGACAGCTGAAACACGA
>JAKLDK010000176.1 GCA_022703565.1 Candidatus Omnitrophota bacterium | reverse complement strand
ACATGATTATAGATTTTTAAATAGTTTTTGGTAAAATTCACCCAACAAAGGAATGCTTTTCTGTTGACCATTTAAAGCTCCCATAAATCCATAAATCCAAAGTATAAAAAAGAAAAGATAAAATGCTGATGATATCATCCAGCTATCAAAATAGCCAATAAGGTATCCTAGAGCAAAAAAAGTTATAAAAATTCCCAACGCTTGACGAATGTGAAAACTGACAAAAGTACTTTTTGATTCACTATTCATGAAAATTGCGATTACAGCACCAATTATGGTAAGGTATGCGACAATTGCAGCATTTTTATTTTGTTCCATATTATCTTATTACTAATTTTCCGTTATTATAAATTCCATATACTTTTCCTTTCATTTCCTGTCCTAAAAAGGCAGTGTTTTTTGATTTGGAAAGTACATTCTCTTTAGCAAAAATCCAATTTCCATTTGGGTTAAAGAAAGATAAATTTGCGACTTCATCTTCTTTTATTGAATTGTTATTTAATCCAAAAACAGCTTTACCCGCAGTCAATTTTGAAACAATCACGTCTGTAGGCAAAACAGTTTGTAATGCTCCGAAAGC
>JAKLDK010000175.1 GCA_022703565.1 Candidatus Omnitrophota bacterium | reverse complement strand
CACAGTGATTACAGTGATAAGTGATAAGTGGTCAGTGGTCAGTGATAAGTGATAAGTGATAAGCGCCGGGACTGGCACCAAGAAGATATTCAGTGCCTGCTATTTATCTAGTTTGTTATCCCTGCGAAGGCCCGCGGCTCCGCCTCGAGGCGAACAGGGATCTAGAATCAACTGTCATTCCCGCGAATGCGGGAATCTCAAAAGAAATTAATCCTTCAGAGATTCCTGGACAAGCCAGGAATGACAAAAAGAAGTAGAAATGACAGTTGTGAGGAGAAATGGTTTGAATAAGAAAACAATAATTGCAATTTTATTTATATCTCTATTTATCTTTTTGTCCGCCCAAATATCTTTTGCGGATGTGGGGACAATTTCAAATAAAATAAGGGAAGAAATTTCTATCGATTATGAATGTAGTAACCCTCCGGGCAGTTATCATGTTCCATTTTTTAGGTATTTAATTGTATGGTCTTTGGATGGTTTTCCGGCTTGTGGCGGTGGAATTACCACAAGCTGTTGGCAGCCTCCTTTGGCTATGGTAAGCGATTCTGATTATATGCTGATGCAGTTTATGGTGGAAGG
>JAKLDK010000174.1 GCA_022703565.1 Candidatus Omnitrophota bacterium | reverse complement strand
AACGTTGATTCGAGATCCTGCGTTGGTTCGTTCAATAATCAGTCATTTATTGCTCAGCATACAAAAAATGGTCGCCGGATAAAAACTGGCGGCCATTAATCTTGATCACTATCACTCAACGGTGACTGATTTTGCCAGGTTTCTTGGCTGGTCCACATCTAAACCCCGCATGGTGGCGATGTGGTAGGCCAGTATTTGCAGCGGTATGGACGTGAGCACAGGACTCAGCATCCACGGTGCTTCGGGTACCCACAACACGCGATCGACCAGTGAAGCCACGCGTTCATCCCCTTCGGTGGCTACTGCCACAACGACACCACCACGCGCTTTCGCTTGCTCGATTTGTGAAATCATCTTTTCATACCACGGATCTTTTATGGCAATTGCCAGAACTGGCATATTCTTATCTATTAATGCAATCGGCCCATGTTTCATTTCACCAGCCGGGTAAGCCTCAGCGTGAATGTAGGAAATTTCTTTTAATTTTAACGCTCCCTCATAGGCAATTGGCATATTAATTCCGCGTCCCAGGTATAGCATGTCTTTGCTCTCCCGTAACAGGTAAGCGGTTTCTTCAACTTCAC
>JAKLDK010000173.1 GCA_022703565.1 Candidatus Omnitrophota bacterium | reverse complement strand
CATGCTCCAGAATATCAAGAAATACCTCTAGGATTCACGTATACATGATGAAAGACGGGCGCCAGCCCGTCTTTGGTTTAAATTATTTGTCATTACGAGGGACGAAGCAATCTAAAATGTTTGCCCTAAAGCAGCGTGAGTGATTCACGAACACTTCGTGAGTAATTTGCACGATCTTCTATCTGTAACGATCTTGATCTGCCAGGAGTTTAGATTGCTTCACAACCCTTGTAAAAAGACACAAGGGCAGGAGAGGTTCGCAATGACAGTCGGATTTGTCATTGCGAGGAGCGCAGCGACGCGGCAATCTGTTGTTGATTGTTGATTATGCCGATCGTGCCGGTGTCCACGCCGCGCACGGGAGGTGACCGTAGGTCTCCAATTAAAGCTAGGCGAATGTAGTTCACCGAACCCTGCTGAGGGGATACAGTTAATTGTAGGGCGCGATTGAGGGCACAGTCAATATTGTGATGTGCGAACGTATTGTGCCCTCAATCCGCCGTCGGTGATTTGCGAAGAAAGACTCTATTATTCCGATTGATCGATAACTTGATGGCGGATTGGAAGCACACCAAGGTCTCTGTATGCTGAGTC
>JAKLDK010000172.1 GCA_022703565.1 Candidatus Omnitrophota bacterium | reverse complement strand
TTGCTCCTGAGCAGGAAAAGCGGCGAGCATTGCTCGGTCCTGAACGTGGATCTGCGAGAATGTGACTACAGCGGGTCCCATAAGATCAAGTTCCGATGGAGGCATTACCGCGATAGTCCTCAAGTCCTATCGGATCCCACTTCTCGACCCACCTAAAAAGTAAAGGAGCGGCTTCAACCGCTCCTTTGGGTACCGAAGGCGGGACTCGAACCCGCACAACCTTACGGTCACACGCCCCTGAAACGTGCGCGTCTACCAATTCCGCCACTTCGGTGAATAGCCTTCCGGCTCTCAGGGGGCGCAAATATAATGGATCGGACGTTCCTCTGTTCACCTTGGTATCGTCTTCTGCTCAACTTCATGGCAAGTGGTCGCCAGCGGTACTTTCGCGGCCCCGATGGCGATCAAACGGTTCCGTACTCAGCAGTATTGGCATAACACCCTGATGATGGTGTGGGGGTCGCCGTTCCTAGTCCTGCCGGGCATAATCGTAGGGGCTTCCTCAGGGAATTTCAAGCTCCTATATGGATTGGCAGTGGTGGTGGTGGTGGGCATTTTGTTGGCTGGATGGCGCGACAGCCGAAGGAAGGCGATGTA
>JAKLDK010000171.1 GCA_022703565.1 Candidatus Omnitrophota bacterium | reverse complement strand
TTCGGTGATATAACCGGTATTATCGGGAACCGGATGCGTCACGTCGTCACCGGGCATGGTTGTCAAACCTAAAATGGTGATGGAACCAGCCCCTTCGAAATCGACGGCCTTTTCATAACGTGCCGCCAGTTGACTGTAGAGATCTCCCGGATAACCGCGGTTGGAAGGAATCTGCTCCATGGTGATGGACACTTCCTTGATGGCGTCGGCAAAGTTTGTCATATCGTTCAAAATAACCAGGACACGCTTTCCTTGAATGGCAAACTGTTCGGCCACAGCCAGGGACATATCAGGGATCAGGATACTTTCGACGACCGGATCGGCGGCGGTATGCATGAAGCTTACGGACCGGGTAATGACGCCATGAATGTCGAATGTCTCGCGGAAAAAGAGATAATCGTCATGTTTCAGGCCGATTCCTCCCAGGATGATCACATCAACTTCCGATTGGATGGCAATTCTGGCCAGAAGATCGTTGTAGGGTTCGCCGGCGATGGAAAAGATCGGTATCTTCTGGGATTCGACCAGGGTGTTAAAAACATCGATCATGGGAATTCCCGTCCGGATCATTTTATTTGGAATGATCCGCTTGACCGGATTGACCGACGGTCCTT
>JAKLDK010000170.1 GCA_022703565.1 Candidatus Omnitrophota bacterium | reverse complement strand
GAGAAGTTATTGCATCTACTTTTGATGAACCGGCAGACCGACATGTGAAAGTAGCGAATATCGTTTTAGAAAAAGCAAAACGTTTAGTAGAATGTGGACACGATGTAGTGATTTTATTAGATTCTATCACACGTTTGGCCAGAGCATACAATACGGTTCAACCGGCATCAGGAAAAGTATTAAGTGGAGGTGTAGATGCCAATGCATTACAAAAACCGAAACGTTTCTTTGGAGCAGCCCGTAATATTGAAAACGGTGGCTCGTTAAGTATCATCGCCACAGCTTTAACAGAAACTGGTTCAAAAATGGATGAAGTTATTTTTGAAGAGTTTAAAGGAACCGGTAACATGGAGCTTCAATTAGACAGAAAAATAGCAAACAGACGTATCTTCCCGGCAATTGATTTAACATCCTCTAGTACGCGTCGGGATGATTTATTGTTAGACGAAAAAACAATTCATCGCATGTGGATTATGCGAAAATATTTAGCCGATATGAATCCGGTAGAAGCCATGGATTTTATCAATGACCGATTTAAAAAGACAAGAAATAATGATGAGTTTTTGATTTCCATGAATGATGGATAGAAAACAGTTTTAAATACAAAAAAGTCGTCCAATCGGACGACTTTTTTATTGCTTTTATTTTGTACTCTAATTTTTATATTGCCAA
>JAKLDK010000017.1 GCA_022703565.1 Candidatus Omnitrophota bacterium | reverse complement strand
CTTTTTAAAGCCTCTTCCCGGCTCATCTGCCCCGAGCGCACCAGGGCTGAATAATTATAAATCCTCCTATCAATATTAAATTTCTTTCGCATAATGTGCGTCATTAAACTTTGGTACAAATCATCCCAATAATGCGCACCCGGATAAGTCCAATCTAATTCTCGAGAAATCAATTTTCCGGCTTCATCCCTTTTATAATCACAATAATATAAAACCGGAATCGTTTTAATGCCTTTAACAATCAGGTAGTAAAGCATCTGCATTATACCTAGATTAAAACCCGGATCCAAAGGCTTCCAGGGCCTTAATTTAACCTGGCCAAATTCTTTATGTACTGAGCGCAAATATATTCCGTCGAGATAATTCCATTCTAAAGGGGCGATACCTTCGGTACGAAACGATTGCCCGATTAAAATATATTTAATATTTTCTTTTGCCGCTACACTATACAAGGCATTGGCAATGCCGATATCTGTCGGAGTTCCGATATCCGGGGTCGATGCTTTTAAATACGCGATGCGCAAGTCTTTTGATTCGCGCCAATCAGAGGTAATAGTAATTAGCTCAACCCCTAATTTCTGGGTAGCTTTTTTCATATTCTCGCCGGCAATCGGATTGCCAAACCCATCATTAAAATGCACCGCCAACGGCTTTAAGCCCCATTTTTCCTTAGCCAAATATAAAGTGTAAACACTATCGCGTCCGCCGCTTATCCCGACGACACAGTCAAACCTTTGATTTTTACCGGATTGCCTAACCTGAGATAATACATTATCAAGTATCTTTTCACCCGCGGCATCAATGGGGTACCTTTTATCTAATTTTTCATGTAAACGGCAATAACCGCAAATCCCATTCTCATCAAAATTATGTCCCGGGACAGTTGTGTCAATAATACAGCGTTTACATACTTTATAATCTTTATCTATATCAGCCATTTTTTCTTTTTTGGCGCGAGTAATTCCGCCTGTTCTTTTATTTTGTCGCCGATTAATGTCCCTTTATTTGCTCCGGAAGGAATTTTGAATTCGGCAATAATTAATTCTCCGGCAAACTCATTAAATTTCCCCTGCGCGACAATTCCTTGCGGCGTTACCGCGAGCGAGCAACCAACCATTTTCTTCCCTTCATATGGCCCGCCGACAATTACACCCACGCTCGTCGTACCGACGATAGCTAAATTAAATAATTTTGCTATTGTCGTATAAGGTTTAACCCATTTTTCCCCGTAAGGATCATCTTTTTCGGTTATGGAATAATTAACTGTCCACGATGATGGTGAAAGAATGATTTGCGCGCCCATTCGCCCCAAAGCATGCCCGATAGCCAGCCCATCCATATAATTATCCGCGCAAACATTAACGCCGATTTTTCCAAAAGGAGTATCGACAACAGACAAATAACTCCCAACCGAATAAAATTCCTGCTCAACTGTCAAAAGATTGATCTTCCGGTATTTCAAAATAATTTCACCCGCCGAATTAATCAGAATCGCGCTGTCATAAACCTTATCGTCTTTTTCTGTTAAACCAGCACATACATAAATATTATTTCGTTTCGCCTCACGGGAAAGAATATCGCTATATGGCCCGGGAATAGCTTTAGCTTCTTTTTTAGCGCTAGGGTGAGTCCAAGCCAAATCTAGATTCTCCGGAAGAAGTACAATATCACAACCTTTTTCCTTAGCTTCTGAAATCATTTGACAGGCACGGGATAAATTGCGTTCCGGTTCTCCGCCCTCGACCAGCAATTGTCCCATTCCAACTTTTATAAAAGCATTAGTCATATTAAATAATAAGGAAAAGTATTCCTCCCAAGATGAGGATAATACCAATAATTTTAGCGAAATTCAAAGTCTCTTTTAAAATTATTAGTCCGAATAAAAGCAATAGGAGAAAATTAAGCCCGATTTGGGCAGGATAAGCAATCGATAAACTCATTCGGGATAAAGCAACAGTAAAAAGAAACGGCGCAAGAAAAAACAAAATTATTCCAAAAACAACCAAAGGATTCTTTATCACTAATAAAAAATAGTTCAAAACAGGTTTTATTCCTTCAAGTTTAATTGGGCCTAACTCATTAAGCTTAAGTTTTATGACAAAAACTCCGTAGGCATTAAAAAAAACGCTTAAAACGAGCATTCCCCAACTAAGAAACATATTTTTCATATCTTTTTATTCGCTTTTATATTCGATAACATAACGCGGCCGACGACGAGATTCATCATAAGTCCGCCATAAATATTCACCCAACACTCCTAAAGTAATCATTTGAATGCCGCCTATAACCAAGATAGCCACCATCAAAGAAGACCAGCCCTGAATCGGCGAACCATTAACATAAAGCCAAAAGATATAAATCGCGTAAATAAATCCTAATAAAGCGAATAGGAACCCTAGAACACTCATATAACGGATGGGAATATCGCTAAAGGATAACAAAGAATCAATAGTTAGTTTTATTTTCTTCGATAAGCTCCATTTTGATTTTCCGGAAAATCTCGCTTCTTTATTGTAATAAATAGTCCCTTGCTTAAAACCCAGCCAAGCGATTGTCATAAAGACCGACGAATGTTTTTCTACTACCTGGCGAAAAGCATCAATAACTATTTTATCAACTAAAAAAACATCTGCGCCGCGAGGAGGGACTTTAACTGTAGTCAACCAATTCATCATTCGATAATAAATATTAGCTGAAGTTTTTGTCAAAAAAGATTCGCCTTTTCTCTCTTTCCGCGCGCCCCATACTATTTTGCTCCCCTTTTTCCATTCCTCAAGAAGTTGGCCGATTAATTGCGGGGGATCTTGTAAATCTGCGGCCATTACAATTGCCGCCTCACCATGACAATAATTTAAACCGCAAGAAATAGCAGCGTGACTGCCGCAATTACGGGCAAAACGAACGATTCTTACCTTATTGTCTTTTTGCCGAAGCGAATTTAATATTTGCGGAGTATTATCGCTCGAGTTATCGTCGATAAATACCAGCTCAAAATCATATCCTTTAATCTGGGCAGTAACTGCTTTAACTTTTTCATAAAGCAAAGCCAGGTTTCCCTCTTCATTATATGTTGGAAATATTATTGAAATTATCATGATATTTTCCTTATAACTTTAGCCGGATTGCCATAAGCAATAACATTGGAAGGAATATTATTAACCACATTTGCTCCCATACCAATTTGAGTACGGGCGCCGATTCTTAATCTATCCCGAAGGCTCGCGCCGGTACCAATATAACAACTTACATCAATCTGGCAATATCCGGCAACCGAAACATTGGAACCAAAAGAGCAATAATCGCCAATCTTGCAATCATGAGAAATTGTGGTGTTAGGCAAGATTACGCAATGGTTGCCAACCTCCGTCGAGCAGCTAACAACTACGTTAGGCATAATTAAAGTATTGAACCCAATTTTTGCCTCTTTAGAAATCACAGCCGAAGGATGAATAATTGTCGCCAATCTTTTTTGCCCAACATTTAATTCTTCCACTATTCTTTGCCGGTTTAGAAACGATGTCGGATTTCCGGGAACTGCTAAAACATAAGCATCTTTATGCTTCCTTATAAATTCCCGTCCACCAATAACCTTGACTCCGGCAAATTCTTTGCCATGATTAGATTGGTCATCATCCACAAAACCAATAACTTTCCAGGTTTTTTTTATTGCGTTAATATCAATTATAGTCGAGAGTGCTTCGCGGGCATTTCCACCGAAAGGAAACAAAATAATTTTATTTGGCATTCTTTATCGCCTCAACAATTGTAGTTACTTGTTCATCTGTCATTTGATGGAATAAAGGCAACAACAAAACATCTTCTCGGGCCTTTTTTGAATTAGGTAACTTCCATTTGCTTTTCGTGTAGACCTTCTCTTCATGCGCATTCATAATTCCCGGACGGCTCGAAATTCCCTGATCCATCAAATATTGCATTAATTTATCACGGGTCAAAGGTGCATTCTTTAAAATCCTAATCGAAAAACTCTGCCAGTTAGTCCGCGTATAATTAGGCTCTTTAGTCAAACCAATCCAATTTATTTGGCTTAATAGCTCGTTATATTTTACTGCGATTTTTCTTCTTTTTTCAATTATTAAAGATATTTTCTTAAGTTGCTCAATACCGATTGAAGCCTGAATATCAGTCAAACGATAATTAAACCCGAGCTGTGGATAATGCTCGAACACAACCTTCTTCGATTTGTGCCGCTCTAAATCCGAAACGCTCATACCATGATGCCTTAATAAACGAAAAAGAACGTCATATTCTTGATTACTCGTCGTCAACATCCCACCATCGCCAGTTGTGACAATCTTTCTGGGATGAAACGAAAAACAAGCAATGTCGCCATGAGGTTTCCCAATTTTCTCAAAAGTTTTCCCGGAGTTAAAACTAATTTCACTCCCGATCGCGCAAGCTGCATCCTCAACAACCGGAAGCTTGTATTTCTTAGCCAATCTTAAAATAGAAGGCAAATCGCAAGGCATTCCCATTTGATGCACAACTAAAATTGCCGCAACCTGGCCAAACTCCTTCTTGTCATCTTTGACAAAACTTAAAGGTGAAACGGGTGTGATTAATTTCTTAGTTTTCTTATAAAATAATCCCTTGGCTTTGAGAACACACTCGCGCTTAAGCAATTCTTTTAAAGCATCAACGCCCATATTATACGTCGATGAATCAATATCAACAAAAATCGGCTCGGCATTGCAGAAACGGATTGAATTAGCGGTCGCAATAAATGAATGGCTTACAGTAATGACTAAATTTCCCGGTTTAACGCCAACAGCCAACAAAGCTAAGTGTAAAGCTGTTGTACAATTTGAAACCGCACAAGCATGCTTTGCCCCGACATATTTAGCAAACTCATCTTCAAATTCTTTAACTTTAGGCCCTTGCGTAACCCAGCCGGACTCGATTGCTTTAGATATGGCGGTAGTTTCTTCTTTTCCTAAAAATGGTTTTATTATGGGGATCATTTGGTCATTTCCAAACTGTCTAACCATTTAACTAAATTTGTTAAGCCCTCACCTAAAGATATTTCTGCTCGAAAAGCTAAAAGTTTTTTAGCCTTTGATACATCCGCTTTTCTTTTAAAAACTTCAACCTTTCTTCTTTCTAACGGGACATCAACAAACTGCGGCTTTAAATTTGAGCACATAGCTTTAAGCAATAAATTGCATAATTCATAAAGCGAAGTTTCTTTCCCAAAAGCTACATTGAATACTTCATTCTTACAATCAGATTTTAATGCCATTATTGTTGCCTTAGCTACTTCTCCGACGTAAATAAAATCCATTGTCTGTTTGCCATCGCCATAAATCAAAGGCGCCTTGCCTTCTTTTATCATTCGATACCAGCGAATCAAAACTTCAGTGTATTTACCGAAAGTATCCATGCGCGGGCCGTAAATATTAAAATATCGTAAAGCAATATAAGGCAAACCATACATCCTCTCAAAGCTACGCAACATAAGCTCATTTGCCATTTTGGCCGCACCATAAAGCGTGTAATTATTATAAGGATGATGTAGTTCATCGGTAGGAAATTTATCGGCCTGCCCATAAATCGAGGCAGTTGAAGAAAATATTATTTTCTTAACCTTATGTTTTACGCACGCCTCTAAAACATTAAACGTCCCGTCATACATTGTCTCTAAGGCTTCGCGCGGATGCTCGGCACAATGAGTAATTCTCAAAGCCGCAAGATGAATACAATAATCACACCCTGAAAATAAATTATCTAATAAATTTCTGTCCTTGATATCGCCTTCTATCAATGTTGCTTTGCCAGTTAAAAGCGATTCTTTGATATTCTCCCGTGAGCCGCGAAATAAATTATCAACAATTACTATATTCTCAAACCCATCATCAATTAACTGCTCAACCACATAAGAACCGACAAAACCCGCCCCGCCGGTAATTACTATTTTTGATTTCTTCATATCCGTCATTTTATATCCTTCGCTGGTTTAACCCAAAATTTGCATTACAGGCAATAAAAGAAGAATGCAAATTTTATTCCGCTATAGCGGAATCGCTTTGCGGGGTAACCCAGCAAGTTCCGACAAAGTCGGAACGTCGCTGCCCTACGGGCGAATTTTGCTTGGACTGCTAGATGGCAGTCTAATGCAAAATTCGGGTTTAATTATTGTAAAATACAACATCGCTATTCCTGCCAAAACAAATATTAACTGCGCATAAAACATCTTATTCGACATCCACGGCCCAAAATTCATATAATAAAGCTGTTTGGGAAAAGACAAGATCTCCCCTTGCCAGGGAATAAGATGTATCGGCAACCATATTTTAGAGAAAAATATTGATATTAAAGCAAAAAATATGATTTTTTTTAAATCCCAAATATTTTTATCATCCATCGCTTTAACAATAAAACAAACAAAAAGCGGATAATAATTCACTAGGTGCCGCGATTCACTATCAATCGACAACACAATCATTAAAACAAAAAGAAAAACTAAACCAACACCATATTTGTTAATCTCTTGGCAAAATTCCTTCCAATAATAGATTATGAAAAATACCATCGGCCCAAAATATATAAAATGCGAAATCAAAAATATAAAAGGCTGATTTACTGCCGCAATTAACCTATTCTCAAGATAAACCGATAAATCAAAGTGCATATTATAACGAGACAACTGTCCGATTAAATATTTTGTAACCATAAATACTGCCACCGCAATAATAATATTCCTTAAGCGCAATATCCCCCGCCCAAACTTTATATCCTCAAAAGAAGGATTCAACAATAACCCCCGTAAAGCAAAAAACAAATAAACCAAAACTCCAGCAATGCTAAAGAATATCAAAGACATATTAGGCTTATTCGCGCCGTTGTTATAAATTCCATGCGAGAAAGCTTCGCCTGTAAAAACGCCTTTTAAAGCAACTTTGTATTGTAAAATTATTAGGATTAAAACAATAGCCGGAATAATATTGGCAAAGTTCTTGTTATTAACCTTAACAATGGAAGTTCTTACACAAGGAAACATTAACAAAATTATCCCCATATAAAATAATGCTGGCCAGGTAAAAGCAGAAAGGATTGATATTCCAGCGATAGCCCAGCAATTATCTTTAAGATAAAAATAAAAAAGCAGCAAGCTAAAAGTATAAGCAAAAAGATCAGTTGTAATTTGGGTGTAAGGAACATACTTTAGAACCGCGAAATTACAAAATAAAGCAATGAACCCAACCAAAAGCCCCCGGCGCGATATTTTCATTTCATCCGCGACCAAAGACCAAATATAAGCCAACCCGACCTGCAGAATCACATTAATGACGCCATAAATATAAATTATGTTCTTAGGCGAAAACGTTACTGAGAATAATTTTGCGAAATAATATACAATAAAAGGCGGGAAAATCCGCTGGACATAATACTTGTCCAATCCGGCTTCAAAAACAATCTTCATAAAATCAGCGGATAAAAAATAATAAATAACTTCGTCCCCTAAAATACCGAATGGGCGCATTCGTTCGCCAAAAAGAAATGTGATTATTGATAAGAGAAAAGCAGATAAAATGATTTTATCTCTGGCAGATAAACAATTGATTAGCTTACTTAGCTGATTCACGAAAAACCTTCTAGATATTTACTATCTTGCCTTTGTTTTTTAAAGACTCGTTGGTAGCCTCAAGCATCCGGACAACTCGTAATCCCGCCTCACCGTCATTAATCGGATTAATCTTTTTAGTTATGCATTCAACAAAATACTCTAATTCGATTTTTAGCGCTTCAGTCCTATCAATCCGAGGCGACCACATATCACCCGAACGATAATCTATTAAAAGCTTGTATAGACCTTCTTTGTCATCAACGTTGACCCCACGGTCATAAATTTTAATCTTCTCATCCGCCTCTAAATCGTTCCAAACAAGCATTTTCTTTTGCCCGCCGATTAAGGTCGCTCTGATCTTTACCGGTGAAAGCCAATTAAGGTTCAAATGCGCCATCATATTGCCTTCGAAATAAATCGTAATATAAGCAATATTCTCATGCCCACGGTTAAAATGATCCATTCCATGCGCGGTAATAGCCACCGGCTTATTTTTAATTACATAATCAATTATCGAGAAATCATGCGGCGCTAAATCCCAGATAACATTGACATCACTTTGAAATAGCCCTAAATTAACCCGGGTTGAATCATAATAATAAATATCGCCCATGACCCCGTCGTCAACAAGCTGCTTAATTTTCTTAACCGCCCCAGTAAAAATAAAAGTGTGATCAACCATAATCATCAACTTCTTTTTTTTCGCTAATTCAATCAACTCTTTGGCTTCAGGGCTAGTCCTAGTAAAAGGTTTTTCGATAAAAATATGTTTGCCATTTTCTAAAGACATTTTAGCCAAATCAAAATGAGTTGATACCGGAGTGACTATGGCCACAATATCGATTTCTTTATCTTTGATTAAATCTTCTGCTTTAGGCAGGGCCAAAACATGCGGATATAAAGTTTTAGCTTTCTTTAAATTTTGCGGATTAGTATCAGATACAGCTTTAACAAAAGCTCCTTCAATTGCGGTAAACCCACGAACAACATTAGGCCCCCAATAACCGTAACCAATAATTCCAATATTTAGCATTTAATTTAATGTATTATTTATTAAATAGATTCCTGGTCAAGCCAGGAATGACGCTCCTCGGGCTTTAAACCGGGGCATCTTTTTAGTGTAAAGATTCTACTTCCTGCCCGCGCTAAAGTGCGGGGTTTCCATTTTACGAATAACAGAGCTAAAGGCTATATATCAATGTGTCATTCCTGCGAAAGCAGGAATCCATTATGTTAATTATTATCTGTTATAAGGATTTTCTTCTGTATCTTTATTTCCTACATATCCGTCGACCGCGCCTTCAGATACGCTATCTAAAACTTTTGTTGTTTTTCCGACAACTTTACCGGCTTCTGCAGCACCTTTATTAGCCGTTTCACAACCATAAGCTAAAAACATAACAAAAACAGCTAAAGCTATAATTTGAATTGTCTTCATATGATTTCCTTTTTATTTAATTAATTTTCCTGAACTACATCGCCTTTTTGAATTGCTGAGCTTGGCGTTCCTTTAAGATTTGCTTTTGAAAATTTATCTTGAACATCAAAAACTGAAATCTCTCCGATTTTTGCTGTTTCTTTCCCTAATTCCATTCCAGTATCCGGGTCAACTAAAGCTTCTCCCTCACGATAAATTGAAAAACTTGTTCCCGGCTTTACCCCGCTAGTCGTCCCGGAATTAATATAAACACTGCCATCTTCTTTAACTTGGATAACTTTGCCTTTCCAAGGGACATCAGACATTTTCTTGGCAATAAAATCAACAGCCCGGTCAATTGTAATTTGTACAGCTTTTCCTAACGGGGTTTTCTTAAAGTTTGAAGAATTTATTCCAAAATCTCCGCTATATCCTAAAGATAAACCGCCGGATGCCGCTTCGCCTTCAATCCTTTTGGATTCAATAATTTCGCCGGTTGTTGAATCCACCAATTGCAAAATAATTGCCATATGGGCAGTTGATTTTTGCGCGCCAATTGAAAAACCTTTGATATTAATTCCTTGCCCGCCACCGGAAGTATTTTCTTGAAATTCTGTAATTTGCCCTTTAATTAATATTTGTGCCGGAATAATTTTCCCGGTTTGTGCCGCATTTGATTTTGCCATGCGGTTTGATTGCGCTAAATCCTGCTCCGCCATAACCACATCTAAATCCTTACGGGTTAATACAATGAATTGCCCACTTTGTATTAATGAATCCTGCAATTGAACAGAAAAATCCTTTCCTAAATCACCTTGGGAAGAATATCCTGAATCATTTGAAAAATCGTATACAGCCACAGTCTTCTTTAAAGCCTTTTCCGCATTAGCATTGCCGACTAAAATCAAAGCTAATCCGGCCACTAATAAAAAACCTAAAATTCTCTTCATTTGAATCCTCCTTTTTACCTTTAATAACAAATTACACTGCTAATATCATTAATATCGCCCGTATAGGTTACGGTATCAATGCTATTGCCTTCAAAATCATAAATCATATACTCGTTCAGTGTCTCTCCGTCTTTTTGCACAGCAATATAACTTTCATGCGAAGGGCAGGTATAAACTTTATAATCAGAGCCTGTTGCGATGTTATATTGCTTTTGGCTAGAAATATTGACTCCCTGTATAATATATCCGCCTTTTTTTCCGGGGTTAAAATAAACAACAGATTCTCCATCACCCGAGAATACAATATTCCCGTTTTTATCACTATATTCACGTTCAACAATAACTCGCTTTGTTCCGTCAGGATTTTTAATCACATAGGTATTTTCCGAGTATTTATCTTTCCCTTTGGACTTAAATACTTTAACTGCTTTATGAACAATATCATTATTTTCTGCCTCTGTTAGCTGCGAAGATTCGGATGCATAATCTGCCTCATTAACATCCTCTGCTGTATCCACAAAAATCTCATTGTTCAGTGGTAGCTCGGAAGATTCTTGAGCAAATACTAAAGGTAAGATAATAAGGATAAAAGCAAAACACATCAGAATATTCTTCAATTTACCGCTCCTTTTTTATTTTTATACCTCAATAAATTACCATAACCACCTTTTTAGCACAAGGATTTTATCCTTATTCAATTAATTTTATTTGTTGAAGTTTACCAGGACTAATGATATTATTCTCAAATATTATATAAGCAATTAACATGAAACTAGTTAAAAAGGAGAACCTATGAAAAAACTATTATTAACCCTATTACTGTTAGCTATATGCATTCCAGCATTTGCAGTTGACTTCACAACAGTAAATAACGAAAGCGTTACTGCCTTTATCGACTTACTTCCCAAATACATGGCCTTAACCGATAAGTACAGTGAAAATTTTGATTCAACTAACCCGGAAGCTACAACCCAACAGTTAGGCAAAGACTTAGAAGCCCTTTTTGGAACCTATGGCTTAAACACCCAAACATTTTCTGAATTAGTCCAGAAAATAACTATGGGTATGGCCAAAGTTGAAATGAAAAAGAATGGTATTCCCGAAGAGGCAGGATTAATGGGACAAATTAACATTACAGATAATGAATTATCTGTATTAGAAGCTAACATGGAAAAATTACAAGAAATCTTTGATATCGAACCGACAGAAACAGTTGAAGACGGCGCAGTTAACCCGGAATCTGTCTCTCCAGAATATATTGAACCAGAGACAATGGAACCAGACATGGTCACTCCTGATGCTGTTAAAACCGAATAAGCTACGTCAGAGGCAAAATAACAATTTAAATAATAAAAAAGCCCTTAAGAATAATTCTTAAGGGCTTTTTGCATAACCAAATTATTTTACTCCTAACTTCCTCAGAATCCACATCATCGGACACCAGTTGGTAAAAGCAGATTGCAGCAAATTTAATCCGACAAAAACTGTAAAAAATAACCAAGCCGGATTAACAAAATAACCTAAGATTGCCGTAACTAAAATAAAACTTCCGGCAATACCTCTTAAATATCGCTCTTGCATTACATATCTCCTTTTTTAACCGCCTTAAACCATTTATCTCCTAGGAACTCTACCATCAGACAAGGAAAAACAACCAAAGTTAGTCCAGTTGATAACGAAAGCCCAAAAACAATAGACCAGGCTAACCCTGACCAGACAGGGTCAAAGGCAATAACCAAAGAACCCAAAATAGTTGTTGCCGATGTAAGCATAATCGGAAGCAGCCTCGTTTTCCCGGCCTCAACGAGACATTCAGATAACGAATTCTTTGTTCTTGCTACCTGCATAACATATTCAATAAAAATAATCGCATTATTTACAACAATTCCCGCGAGCGCAATAACCCCTATCATTGATGTCGCCGAAAAATAAACCCGCATTAACAAAAATAATATTGCAAACCCGGGGATAATACCAATCATAGCTAAAGGGATTGTGCCCATAATTAAAGCCGGAACAACAAACGATTTAAATTGTCCGACTAAAACTAAATAAATCATAATAACCGCAACTAACATTGCCATTCCTAAATCACGAAAAACTTTAACAGTTAACTCCCATTCTCCGCTGATTTCAATCTTTACTTTATCTTCGCCATTAACCAGATATTCACACCCCAAGAGGCTAAAATTAACTAAACGGCTTTCTTCACCAAGAATTTTATAACGGCTTAATATCCCAAGTAAATCAATCGCCGCATAAGTGACGCTTCGCCTGCCCATTTCTCCGGAAATATAAACAACTTTTTCCCTATTATCATTACGCTTAATATCTTCCTCGTCGATTTTCTCAACTTTGATAAATCTTGATACCGGGACATGATTACCAAGTTCGTTGGACACATTAACTTTATCTAAATCATCAATATTATCCCGCAATTGCCGGCTCAATTTTAAAACAATATATTCCTGTTCCAGATTATAATCACTATGGAATACCCCAATAACCTTCCCCGCAAAAATTGTATCTAATTCCCGGGAAATAGAGTCAACACTGACCTTAGCCCGAGCAGCAGCCTCTTTATCAACATAAACAATAAACTTATCATTCTTTTCAAGCGCGGAGTTATCAACATCTTTAACCCCTTTAATGCCTTTTATTTTGCTTTCCAAATCTTTAGCAGTTTTATAAAGCAATTCCTCATTATAACTCTTAACTTTTACAAAGAATGTTGCCCTTACCGGCGGGCCAGGAGGATCTTCTACAACCTGCAACCTGGCATCAGGATACCGCCTTAAATATTCTTCCAAGATATTGCGATAATTGAAAGCTAAGTCTTCGGAGGAAATCTTCCTATCCTTCGGATGAGTTAAATTAACCTTTAAAGAAATTTGATTTGTCCCGCTTCTTTCACTAACTCCTCTAAATAGTCCGTTAAAATCAAGTACAGGCCCTCGCCCAATAAAAGATTGTATGCTTTTTACTTCACGCTCACTCTTTAAAATATCAGAGATTTCTTCCCCGATAGCTTTTGATTTCTCTAAACTAACACCATTGTCCAAGTCGACAAAAATAAAAAATTGTTCACGATTTGCTTTAGGTAGCATTCTAAACTTAAGCAGCTGGAAGAATGGGAATGTTAACAATATTAAAAGCAAAATAATACAAAACCTTAAGAAATTGATTCTTCTTTTTCGGTCATTTAATAGCTTAGTTAATATCGCTTTATATTTATCGAGTGAGAATTTAATTAGCTGGCAAATAAAACCGCATTTCTTAGAGACATCTGATTCAATGGAATCGTGGCAGAAGAAAAAAGCCAACCATGGATTTAAAGAATAGCTGTAAAACAATGAAACAATTAAAGCCGTTGAAACAAAGAACGGAATCGGCCCCATATAAGGCCCCATCATTCCGGTAACATAAACCATCGGGATAAAAGCTAACACCGTCGTTAACGTCGACATAAGAAGCCCCATCCCGACTTCAGAAACAGATTTAAAGATTATTTCGCCCTTACCTAAACGAGGATATTCTTTTTTATTGCGGACAACATTCTCAATAACAACTGTAGCATTATCAACTAAAAGGCCTAAAGATAAAATGAGCGCAAACAAAGTAATACGGTTAATCGTATATCCGAATAAATTTCCAATCGCCAAAACAGTTAATAAAGTAATTGGGATGCTAAAAGCAACTATTGTCGCCGCCCGAACATTTAAAAAGAACAAAAGCACAACAAAAACAACACAAATCGCCTGGATTAAGTTCCCAGTAAGATTATTAATTTCTTCTTTAGCCACCCGCCCTTCATCTTGCACAACTTCAATTTCAATATTCTCTAGATAACTCTTTTGTTTTTTTAATTCTTGTACTTTCCTGTCAATCGACTTAGAAACATCAACAATATTCTTGCCCTTTAATTTAGAAACTGATAGGAATACCGTATTACCACTATCTAATCCTTTTTTATAAAAACCAACAAACTCTTTAGGCTCCTCCTCGGAAACAAGAATATTTGCGACATCTTTTATCTTGAGAAATTGCTCAAAATTTGAAGTTATAACAATATTTCCGATTTCTTCAGCAGTATTGGCTTGTTCTCGCGTTTCGATTCTGAAATATTTGTTTTCCGTCTTAATCAAACCTAAATCCTTAAGGAGCGAGCTTCGGTTTAAAACACTTTCAATCTCATTTAATGTAGTTTTCGTTTCCTCCATCTTCTGGGGGTTAGGAATTATCTGTATTTCTCTTTTTCGCCCGCCAACAACCTCGACAATTGAAGTGCCGGAAATAAGTTTTAATTCTTCCCGCAATTGAAATGCTATTTTCCTCAGTCCAATTGCGTCTATTTTATTTGAGGACAAAGCTAATGTTTTAATCGGTAAATCTTCCGGATCAATGGATGTAACAAAAGGCTCACTGATACCTAAAGGCGCTAAATTCATCCGGCTGGATATTTTTTGCCGTAGAATAATCATGCTCTTTTCTAAGTCTTCTCCGACGTAGAATTCGGCGATAACCGCGGATTTTCCTCCCTGAATGGACTTAGAATAAATATTCTCAACTCCGGGTATTTCATTGATAACATCTTCCAACGGACGGGTAACCAAATGATAAACCTCATCAACAGTGGCATTGGGAAAATCCACCGAAATCATAAATGCCGGCGCAACAATATCGGGATTATATTGCTTTGGCATCAGGTAAAAAGAAATACTCCCCCACAAGAAAATACCGATTAATATTAAAAGCGTAAGTTTCTTGTTTTTAATAAAAAATTCGGTCATTTTCCCATAAAAGTTCATATTAGCTCCCGGATAGAATAAATTTATTTCAGGTTAATTACAGTAGCTTTGGAACGGGACATCGCTTCAATTGAGTAACGAATACCTTGTGTTCCCATTCCGGAGCTTTTGACTCCAATAAAAGGAAAATGGTCAGGCCCGCGTTCTGTTTTGCTATTTACCTGGACTGTTCCTACCTCTAATTGGGCGGATATTTCAAAGGCCTTATCAATATCGCTCGTAAATATTGATGATTGAAGGCCATATTCAGAATCATTAGCAATTTTTATAGCTTCATTCTCATCTTTGACCCGCATAATAGGTAAAACCGGGCCAAAAGGCTCTTCCCAGGCCAAACGCATATCAACTGTCACATTATCAAACAGCGTCGGATAAACTAAATTATTTTGTCTCTTATTGCCAACCAATAACTTTGCGTTCTTATTGATTGCATCTTCAATCAATTCCTGGACATAATCTGCCGCCTCATTTGAGATTAAAGGCGTGATATCACAATCATTCGTAGGATTGCCGACTTTTAATTTATTTATTAAAGGAAGGATTGCTGAAATTAATTTATCAGCGACTTTATCAATTACTAAAACTCTTTTAACAGCAGTGCATCTTTGGCCTGAATAAGAAAACGCCCCGCTAACTATTTCTTTCGCAGTTGATTCAATATCCGCATCCTCTAAAACAATCGCCGCATCTTTTCCTCCCAGCTCTAAAAGCAAAGGAATCATTCCGGCAACTTTCGAAATATGCATCCCCACCTTGCTGCTTCCGGTAAAAGCAATCATATTTATTCCCGGATGCCCGACTAAATAATCACCAATTTCCCGGCCTTGCCCGGTAATTGCATTTAGTACACCCGCGGGAACTCCCGCCTCACAAAAAACTTGCGCCAGATAAAGCCCGCTAATTGCCCCTTGTGTCGGTGGCTTAAATACAACAGAATTACCGGCAACTAAAGCCGGTGCAATCTTAGACGCTGATAAATTTACCGGATAATTAAAAGGGGAAATTGCTAAAACAACGCCCAATGGGACACGATTAACGATTGATATCTTTTTCTTGCCAAAACCCGGGAAAGAATCCGAAGCAATACTTTCTCCGACCACACGTTTTCCTTCTTCAGCTGTAAAATGCATAAAGTCAACAGTTCTGGCAACCTCGGAAAGAGACGACTTCTTATTCTTAGCAATTTCTTTAACCAAAATTTCCGCAATCACTTCTTTTTCTCGATCTAAAATATCAGCCGCTCTATGAATTATATCAGCTCGTTCATTTAAAGTCTTATTGGCCCAATCCTTCTGTGCTCTTTTTGCCGAAGAAACAAAATTATCCACTTCTTCTTTTGTCATTGATTGTACTTCCCCAACCAAAGAGCCATCTACTGGTGAAAATATTTTCTCCCGTTTGCCGCTTTTAGATTCAACCCAAGCGCCATTAAGCAAACATTTATAAATATTCTGGTCCTTAAATATGCATTTAAACATTTGCTCCTCCTAATTTATTTTTCTGACACAGAACTACGCGGGCGGGTGCTCCGTCGGAATTTAATATCCTTAAAGGTAAACAAACCAAATTATAACGGCCTTCTTTTGCCTTAGATAAATTTAATCCTTCAACAATATAAACACCATTACCTAACAAAGCTTGATGGGCTTCTTTACCGTCTTTTTTATATCCGCCGATTGAGAGATAATCAATGCCGACAAGTTTTACCTTCTTATCCGCCAAATATTTTGCGGCTGATGAAGTTAAATAAACATAATCTTTTCTGAATTCATCATTTTTGTAACAACGGATTGAGTTTATAGTCTTAAAAATAATCCGTTCACCTTTTTTAATATTAAATTTCTTTAGCTCTTCAACCTTGATCGACTCTTTATCTTCAATTTTGATTACCCTGGCCTCACCGATAACAACATCTAAAGGCATCCGATCTAAAGTCTTTCCTTTTTCAAAATAATGATACGGCGCATCCATATGCGTTCCAATATGCGAACCGAATGAAAGCCTCTTCACATTTGATGAGCCGCCTTTTTTCAGGTCTTTAAATGGTGTTATTGCGACGGCAGGGTCGCTTGGCCAATTGACCATACCGTTTTTTATCGTTAAAGTAATATCAATAATTTTGTTTTTTGGCATATTTCTATTTTATCGCTGAAACCTTAGGAAAATCAATGTCGGTCTCGAAAATGTGATTGAAATAATTAGTAAAAATATTTAGAGATACCCAAGCTACCAAATCAATTAAAGCTTCTTTGGAATAACCAACATTTAAAAACGCCTCGATACGGCCTTTGCAAGGATTGCCTTTTGAGCGAACAATTTCTTTTGTCAAATCAGCTAAAGCCATTAATTTCGCGTCACTAATATTAATAGCCCTTATTGATTTAACCTCTTCGTCTTTTAATCCGACGGATTTTGCAATAGCCGAATGTGCCGCCAAACAATAACCACAGGAATTCTCTTCTCCCGTAACAAGCGCAATTGTTTCGATTTCTTTCGGATTAAAACTAGCCTTAGACAAAGTTTCCCGAAATTCAAGCAAAGACTTGAGCGCCACCGGAGAATTGGACATTGCCTTATAAATATTAGGAATTTTGCCGAATTTCGATTTAAGTTTATTCAATATTTCTTGGCCTTCTGGCTTAGCCGTCTTTTCATCTAGCAAATTAACATATAACATTTAATCCTCCTTAGCTCACAAATTAAAGAGGGAAACCCTTAAGATTAAGAGCATCCCCCTTTCTTGAAATCAAAACATTTTAAACTCAGTTAGTCTTTTACTCTTGCCCCTAATTCTTTATCCAGCATGATTACACCGGCAGAATCTTCACGGATATATTCTAACTTTGCCAATATTTCCGTCGGATTCTTTTCCTCTTCTACCTGTTCGTTAATAAACCATCCCAAGAATACAAGTGAAGGATTATCTTCAACCTTTTGCGCGATTGAATAAAGATTGTTTATACTAGCAGTAACTGTCTTTTCATGGGCTAAAGTTTCCTGGAAAACAGCCTTGATTGATTTAAAATCAGCCGAGGGCTTGGCGATAGCATCTAATTCGACCTTAACGCCCCGGTCAATTAGGAAACTAAAAAACTTCATTGCATGTTCCGTTTCTTCTTTAGCTTGAATTTTCATCCAATTCGCCATCCCAGTCAAACTCTTGTCTTCAAAATACGCTGCCATTGACAAGTATAAATATGCCGAGAACAGTTCTTTTGTAATTTGAGCATTCATCTCTTTTGCTAATTTCTTATCCATTGTAAATACCTCTTTCTTGTTATAACAACTTTTCTTAATCTATTTTAATATCTTTTTCTGCATCCCAAAGGCCATGAATATTGCAAAAAGATGTTACAATAATCTTGCCTGATTTCTCCGTCTTGAAACAAGCTGTAATTTCCGGAGCAGTAAAGACTGTACTGGTATTCGGGCCAGTTGTTGATGCGCCATGCGCAGTAAAATCAAAACGGCCAATCTGGTAAGGATTCTTAACGCCTTCTACCTGGAAAAAAACCTCAATCCAGCTAATATGATGCTCGGTTGTATTCGGATGAGGAATCTGTTTTCCCACGGAAACATTTATTTTAACAACTTCGCCTTTTTTAGCGGTATCAGGTGCATCAATTACCGGAACATGCTTCTCGCTTTTCCAATCAGCACTTTGATATAGTTCTTTAATAATACTCATCTCCTTCTCCTTTTTTAGAATTTCTTAAATACAGATTTCTTTGCTCCGCAAACCGGGCAAAAGTCTTCACACTCACCCTCGTGAGTATATCCACAAATCGGACAGATATAAACCTCTTTAAGTTTAATGTCCTGGCCTTTTGCAGCTATATCTTTGGCATCAGCGTACATCTTGGCATGAATTTTTTCCGCTTCCAAAGCGTAATGGGTTGATTTCTCTGCTTCTTTTTCTTCCTGAAATTTAGCATCCACATTATATACTGGATACATTTCGGCTATTTCGAAATTTTCGCCCGCCAAAGCTGTTTCTAAATTCTTAACTGTGTTGCCAACTTCATTTAATGCCTTGAGATGCCCGGTAGCGTGAACCTGCTCAGCATAAGAAATTGCGCGAAACATCCGGGCAATGTTAGGTTTTCCTTCTTTTTCCGCAGCATCAGCAAATATCATATATTTCATATGGGCTTGTGACTCGCCGGCAAAAGCGTTGTGCAAGTTTTGCTTTGTCATTTCGTGCATATTACATTCTCCTTTTTTGTTAATAACCGACAAAAGTTTCGGCTTTTATTTGTTCCGACTTATAATTTAATTTAACGCACAAATCTTTAACAGAGTTTACCATTACCGGAGGGCCATAAATAAAAATCACCCGCTGGATTAAATCTCCAATCAAATCCCTTAACAATTTTTCATCAATAAAGCCTTTTCTGAAGCCTTCTTTCCGTACTTCCTCGTTAGCTAAAACATGAGTTACCTTAATATTCTCGTTGTTTTTACTCCAGCTATCAATCTCTTCTTTAAAAGCAATATCAGCTGTGGTCCAATTGGCATAAATCAAAACAACGTCAGTATCAATTTTACGTTCAACAATATATTCAATAATAGAAATTGCGGGAGTAATTCCAATACCTCCCACGAGGAATCCTATTTTCTTATAATTCTCGTTAAAAGAACAACTCCCGAATGGCATTTTAAATAAGACCGTGTCGCCTTCTTTCAAAAGAAGAAGCTTTCTTGAGAACTCGCTTTCTGATATTTTCTTAGTAACCTCAAAATAATTCTTATCCGGTGACGATGAAAATGACAAATATTTATTTAAAGCTTTATTCTTCGGGTCCTTTTCATCAAAAATAAACTGTAAAAACTGTCCGGGCGAGAACTCTATTTTCGAATCTATTTTAAAGCGAAAACTTTTAACATTATGCGTCCTCTCAATTGAGCCGATAAATTCCGCTCTAATCTCTTTCATTGTTTTGCCTTTTTCTTAGAACAGTTCTTGCATATTCCGTAGAAATAGCCATGAAAATCGTCAATCTTATGCCCGTCAATACTCTTGTGTTCGAAACAGGAAAACTTGCTAAAATCAACATCATAAATATTCTTGCAGTCGTAACATAAAAAATGCTGGTGCGTATCACGTTGCATCTCAAAAAACGACCGCTCGGAATCAATCTTTACTTCTTTAACCAAACCGTTATCCCTGAAATTAGCTAAAATCGCATAAATCGTCCCCAAAGACACCGACGGATTATTTTCTCTTACTTTATTAAAGATTTCTTCCACGCTTAAATGAGTATCATAATTCATCAAAGCCTTATAAACTTCCAAACGCTGCGGAGTCACCTTAATATCTTTCTCTTTTAAACAATTCTTAATATTTAATAAAACATCCGTTTTTATCATTTAGCCTCTTTTGCTGGTTTGTTGAGCGGTTTGGCTAAATCAATAATATTCTCAACATCAATTTCAATTAAATATTTCGGATGGCGCGGCAGCCCAATTTCATAATGTTTTTTTGATTTCATTCCCGCCTGAACTCCTTTTATTACCCGGCTTGAAATCCTTTTAATAATCTTATCTTCCCACTTATTAAGATGCTCTTCTTTTATATCATTACTGGAAATTAACTTAGCCTTACCTTGCAAAGTAAATCCCATAAAACGATGCTCATCAACAGAAGTAATACTAACCGTCGGATTCCTTGTCAAATTCTTATAAGTATTATTGCAATATAAATCAATAAGAATAACCCGGCCTTCCGGCTCTATTGATATAACATCCTTGGCCGCACAATGTATTTTCCCTCTGGAATTTATAGTTGAAACTATTACAAACCCCTGGTCTCTTAAAAAATACATGATTTCTTCCGGAATATTTATCATCCGATTTTACCTTTCACCAGAGCAATAACATCTTGTAATTTATTCAATTCTTCTTCCTCGGGAACAAAGTTTAAATAGCAACCTTCCCTTAATAATTCAAAACCAGCTTCTTTTATCGACTCTTCAAATTCTTTAAATCCTACCGTCGCCCACCCGTACGAACCAAAAGTGAAGGCATAACGATTTTTTGTTTTTAACCCCTTTATATACATCAAAAGCGATGCCATCGTCGGAAGCATTCTATTATTCAAAATTGGAGTACCAAAAAATACAAATTTTGAATACATTATTTCCGTTACAATATCCGCTAATTGGGAAACCTGTAGGTTCATCAGCTTGACTGGAATATTAGCCATATCCAACCCTTGGAACAACTTGTTGGCCATCATTTCCGTCGATTTCCACATCGTATCATAAACAATCGTTACTCGATTATCAGTTTCATGGCTGGCCCATCTTTTATAAAGGCTCAATATTTTTTCAATATCTTGCTTTCTGCGCCAAATTAAACCATGCGAAGGGGCGATACAATCAAAATCTAATTTTGCCGCAGCCTCCAAAACTTTTAAAACTTGCGAACCATAGGGCAAAACTATATTGGCGTAATATTTAGCCGCTTCAAGCCAGACTGTATCTAAACCGACTTGGTCGGCATAACGTTCGGAAGAGGCATAATGCTGGCCAAAAGCATCATTGGGGAATAATATTTTATCTTCGGATGAGTAAGTTGCCATTGAATCCGGCCAATGCACCATCGGCATTAACAAAAAAGATAATTTTCTTTTGCCAATATCCAAAACATCGCCGGTATTTACTACCTTAAACTTCCAATTTGACTTGAAATGCTTTTTTAATTCCTCCGCCCCCTTGGGCGAACAAACTACTTCAGCATTAGGGCAATATTTAAGCAACTTATCAATTGTTCCGGAATGGTCCATTTCGGTATGATTAGAAATAATATACCTAATCTTAGCCGGGTCAATAATCTCCTTTATCCTGGCTAAGTTTTCCTCAAAACCATAATGTTTCACAGCATCAATCAGGGTTGGTTTTTCATCAACAATTAGATAAGAATTATATGTCGAACCGGATGGCGTCGAATAACCATGAAAATTGCGCAAATTCCAATCAATATATCCAGCCCAATAAACACCTTCTTTTAATTGAAACATAACAGCTCCTTCTACTTAGTGCGCTTATCTTTAAAAAGGAAATTATAGCGGTTTAAACTGATCTTTCCCCACACCACAGTCCGGGCAAGTCCAATCATCGGGTAAAGATTCAAAATCTGTTCCAGGCTTTATTCCATGTTCAGTATCGCCAACCGCCGGATCATAAATGTAGCCGCATACTTCACAACGCCATTTTTTCATAGCTCTCTCCTTTTGATTGATTATTATATAGGAATGATTCTTGTTGTCAAGATTTTATTTGCGCTAAAATATCTTTTCGGTTGAGTTTTTAGGAATCCAACCGATTTTGCCATCTTCTCGTGCAACCTTGTACCAGGCGAGTTCTTCATCAATAACTTGGGCCTTTTCCCCTTCAAATAACTTATAGTGAACGGTAGCTTTTTCAGATGGCTCAAAATTAGCCTCTACGCTTTTTAGCATTATAACATTTGATTGCATATTGGCAATTTTAGTTTTCTGGGCATAGAAATTAAAAACAAACAATATTATAACCAGTAAAATACCAAAATTAAAGCCGCGGTTTCGCCGGTAGAAATATAAATGCAGCGTAAATATTAAGATAGCGATACAAAAGAGTACTAGGCTGATTGCATCTAATTCATTCTTAGTAAAATAACCACGGTATCTGTCCACGATATAATCAAAGATATTCTTATTTGATTGGCGGGTAAATCTTGCCTGATTTAATGCATATCGATAATTGGCCTTAAGGTCACTATCCCGAGGGATATAGCTTAAAGCCCTCTCATAATTCAGTATCGCCTTCCCTAAATTATCCGCCTTAAAATAACTATTCGCTAAATTGAAATAAAGCGCCCCGTTGGCATAATTACTCTTAAGAACATTTTCATAAGCGTTGATTGCCTTAAGATAATCGCCTTGGCGATAAGCCATATTCCCGTCATAAAAATCAGTTAACGGCTCATAGCTAAAAGCAAAATTTGCAGATAATAACATTAACGACAAATTAAAACAGATGCAAAGATAAACCATCGCAACAGCGTCATTGCGAGGAGCAAAGCGACGAAGCAATCTGGACATGAAGAGATTGCTTCGCTTCGCTCGCAATGACATCTTTTTAAGCATTAATACTATTCTCTCAATCTTCATTTTAAATGCCTCTCAAAATAATCTATTATCAGCTTGCATTGCCGCAGGCTCCCCTTTAAAGAGTCATCCGGCAATTCACCGGAAGTGAACCTGGCCCGTTCACACCCCTCGAGTAAATTCTTCAACTCTTGTTTGGTTTTATAATCCACCACCTTCACTTCATTGCCGGCGCCCAAGAATTCAATCTTATCTAAGACGCCAGTCAAACGAATATCGGGCGTGAGGAGCACGCCGCGAATTTTAAATTCGGTTAAGACATTCCGCGGCCAGTCGGCCGCGT
>JAKLDK010000169.1 GCA_022703565.1 Candidatus Omnitrophota bacterium | reverse complement strand
TCTGATTCCTCCATTTGGAAAAGAAGAAGCATCAGGCTCTTGTTGAACTAATTGACCACCACCAAATTTTTCAACCGGGTCTGAACCATCATATGATGTTTCAAAAAAAGCATCATGTTTTTCTGCCGTTGAACCGGTTAAAGGTTGGAACCAATGCGTATAATGTGTTACGCCTTTAGCCAAAGCCCACTCTTTCATACCCATTGCGATATAATCTGCTAATTTTCTATCAATTTTTGTTCCATGCTGAACGGCATCTTTAACTCCTTTATAAGCATCTGAAGTTAAATACTGCTTCATCGCTTTATCATTAAACACATTGGATCCAAAAAGAGCCGATTTTTTTCCGGACTCTTCAAATTTTACAGGTTTTCTGTCTGATGCATCTTTTAATGCTTGGAAACGTAAAGTTGACATAAAATTATTTTTAAAGGTTTAACCACATTATTTTATGGTGCAAATATATTTAAAAATTATTTTAAAACAAGTATACCCCTATTTTTTTAGGGGTAAAATCTACAAATTATAAATATTATCGATTAAATGTGACTAAATTTTGTGAATTTGACAGTTTTACGGATTTTGAGTCACAAAATTTTTTAGGTTACAGTTGTTTAAGTTTATAAAATAAATTAATTATGACTACTAAATTAATAGTCCATATATTAAAATAT
>JAKLDK010000168.1 GCA_022703565.1 Candidatus Omnitrophota bacterium | reverse complement strand
GGCTGCAGCAACTGTGCTGATGTTTGTCCTTCAAAGAATAAGGCTCTGATTATGAAACCACTTGAGACACAAACTGAGGAGATAGAACGCTGGACATACATGCACGAAAAAGTCGGCTACAAGGATACAGTTGTTGACAAATTTGTTAATGTTAAAAACAGTCAGTTTGCACAGCCGTTATTCGAGTTCTCAGGAGCTTGTGCCGGTTGCGGTGAAACACCTTATATCAAATCAATTACACAGCTTTATGGCGACAGAATGATTGTCTCCAATGCAACAGGTTGTTCTTCAATATATGGCGGCTCTGCCCCTTCTACTCCTTATACTCATAACAAAAATGGTCAGGGACCAGCATGGGCTAACTCATTGTTTGAAGATAATGCTGAATACGGTTATGGTCTATCACTTGGCGCAAATGCAATGAGAGATCGTATCGCTCTGAGAATGACCGGTGCAATCACTGAAGGCAAATTAAGTGCTGAAGTTAAAACCGCATTTGAAGAATGGCTTAAGGAAAAAGACAATGCTGAAGCTTCAAGAGTGGCATCTGCTAAAGTCATCGAGGTACTCGCAAAAGATAAATCAGAAGTTGGAAAAGAGATTATGAGTCTCAAACAGTATCTCATCAAAAAATCACATTGGATCTTTGGTGGCGACGGTTGGGCTTATGATATCGGTTATGGCGGCCTTGATCATGTTCTCGCATCAGGTGAAGATGTAAATGTTCTTGTAATGGATA
>JAKLDK010000167.1 GCA_022703565.1 Candidatus Omnitrophota bacterium | reverse complement strand
GCCTGCCTGTCGGCAGACAAGCAAGGTTTTTTAATTTTGCATTTTTACTTTTAAATTCGAATTATGGAACTATTTGAAACCAAAACTAAAACAGAAAATAAAATTGCCCCTTTGGCAGCCAGGATGCGGCCGAGAAATCTCGATGAATTTATCGGCCAGGAACAGATTTTGGGCAAGGATAAATTGCTTCGGAGAGCGATAGAGGCAGATAGATTAACTTCGCTTATTCTTTACGGCCCGCCGGGCTCGGGCAAGACTTCCTTGGCATATTGCATCAGCAATATTACCAAATCTGAGTTTGTCCAAGTTAATGCCGTAACTTCCAATGTCGATGAGCTAAGAAAGATTATCGCCGCGGCAAAGAATCGAAGCGTAACTACTGGTAAAAAAACCATCCTTTTTATCGACGAGATTCATCGTTTTAACAAGGCGCAGCAGGATGTCTTAATGCCCGATGTGGAGGATGCAAGTATTGTCTTAATCGGAGCGACTGTGCATAACCCGTTTTTTTCGCTTGTATCGCCTTTATTATCCCGCTCTTTGGTTTTTGAATTAAGGCCGTTAAAAGAAAAAGAAATTGGAATAATTTTAAACAGTGCTTTAAAAGATAAAGAACGGGGACTGGCGAAATTGCCGATTAAAATCGAGGATGATGCCATAAGATTTTTATCCAAGGTCTGCGACGGAGACGCCAGGCGCGCGCTCAATGCTTTAGAAGTGGGAAGCCTGACCACTCCGGAATCCAAAGAC
>JAKLDK010000166.1 GCA_022703565.1 Candidatus Omnitrophota bacterium | reverse complement strand
AGCGAGGTTATGTGTGACCGGATATCAAATTTGTTCCCGATGCATTTGTGATACTTCGATTCCCAGTATCCGATTTAACGAACAGGGAATTTGCAATTTTTGTGAAAATTATGATCTAATCAATAATGATTTTCCGGAAAACAGCGCTAGCGAAACTGCGATTAGAGAAATTGCAGAATCCATTAAAAAAGAGAGGAAAGGACAAGAGTATGATTGTGTTATAGGGGTGAGCGGCGGTACAGATAGTACTTACTGTTTATATTATGCAACAAAAATATTGGGTCTCAGACCTCTCGCAGTTCATTTCGATGACGGATGGAATTCAGAAATTGCGGTGAATAATATTCAAAATGCAATTACATCCCTTGATATTGATTTACACACGTATGTTGTTGATTGGGAAGAATTCAAGGATCTCCAATTATCTGTTCTTAAAGCATCAACTCCTGATCTCGAAGCTCCTACGGATCATGGTATAACATCTGCATTATATCGGGTCGCATGTGAACAGGGAATCCGACACATCCTTATTGGCAGTTGTTATAAGACCGAAGGAAAAATGCCTTCCTGCTGGGGGTATGCTGACGGAAAATATCTAAAAAATTTACATAAACTGTTTGGAAAGGTTCCTCTTAAAACATATCCGAATATGATGCTTTCCGATATTGTCTATTACAATACCGTTAAAAAGATAAAAGCGATTAAACCCCTTTATTATATTCCCTATCATAAGAAAGAGATAAAAAAAGTAT
>JAKLDK010000165.1 GCA_022703565.1 Candidatus Omnitrophota bacterium | reverse complement strand
TGGCGGGGCGGAAGAAAGAATCTTTGAAAGAAAATATAGATAATCTTGCCAGCGGCAACAAAAGGAGAGTCCCGAGTAAGGGTCAAGACGAGGTAGCGGCGGAAACTATAGAAGGAAGCGAGGTTTTTAACGAATGGTATGAGCATTATAAGGCCAGTATTCTGCTGATGAACACGCTTGTAAAATTATATGCGGCGGAAGAAACAGGTTTTATGAAAGGATATTTACAGCTTAAAAATAATCCGCAATCAGTACAGAAGATGTTTAAATTGTTAGAACCTCGTATTATGTCTAATGGAATGGCGAGAAAAAGATTATTAGAGTTGGCTGGTGGTAATACGGAAGCTGTTCTAAAGATTGCCGAGTATAATAAGGATAACTTAGATATTATAAGCACCGATATGTATGATTCGAATTCTGAGACTGCAACGCCGGAATATTTGGGTTATGCCCAGGATTTTGAAAAGGGAAGGCTTTCTGCTCAGCAGACAACTCTTGATAATATTGCCACTGCAAGAGCTACTGCTGATATCGCATTGTATATGCCAGATAGCTCTCTTGATTATATTCTTTCGGTTAATCCAGCTGCACAAGTTGTTAAGGATTTAGTTGTTTTAATAAGAGAGTTTGGGCTGCTTGATAAACTAAGGGACGGAGGGCAAATAATAATAAAAGCAGGGGAAGATGTTGAGAAATATTTTAAATTAATCAGTGAATATATTGATTATGAAACATTGGAAGGGTATGAATTTTTAGGCGTAAATTTGCAAGAAGCTACTGACTGGAAAGAAGAGTCATTGGTAGGAAAAATATATGTTATAAGAAAAAAGAGCGGTGTCGGTGGTATTGATTTTAATGCGGAAGGATTGAACCTGGAGACAAAGGGCAATATTGAACAGTATAATCTTCCTCCAGAATTTAAGAATATTGACCCCGCAAGAATACAAGGTTTTACTCCGGTTATTTTTGATATAATCCCAATTACTAATCTGCCGTTACTTCTAGGTGTTAACGAAGAAGAGCAAATTCCAATCGCCCAAGGCATAAAAAATCGAATCCTATCTTTTGTCTAATATTAATATAAGAATAAATTATTTATAAAGGCTTGAGTGAAATTTTTGCCTATGTTACAATCCTTTTAACATGAAATGGTTACTATCTGTAGTTTTATTGGCTAATTTAGTGTTTTTGCCGGCTTGTTCGTTTGTTAAGAAAAATAATACGAAATTAAATCCTGAAAATAATTCGCCGATTCTAAAAGGTACAGTTGTAAATTATCAAGATTTAAAGCGCGGTGGCAAAATACTCCTGCTGCCTTTTAATCCCGGGGAGAAGGTAGCGGCGGATGAAGAATTTGACAAAGTTTCTTTAATGATAATCCGCGGTGTTTATGATGTTTTAAATGATATTGTTATAGATGCTATAGTAGAACCTTATAAAAAAAGTGAACGTGAGATGGCAAAACAACATATAAATTCTATTAAAAATGCTAAATTATTAAATAAATCTATTGTGATTTTTGATAGAGGTTAT
>JAKLDK010000164.1 GCA_022703565.1 Candidatus Omnitrophota bacterium | reverse complement strand
AATTGAGCTATCCGGCTTTTATCCCGCAATACTTCAACCTCCATAACCAACTGGTCTCCCGGAATAACAATCTTGCGGAACTTAACATTGTCAATTGCCATAAAAAAAGCTACTTTACCATGATGTTCCTCGTTCGTCAAGATTACAATGCCGGCAGTCTGGGCCATCGCCTCAACCATTAAAACACCCGGCATAACCGGACGCGTCGGAAAATGCCCCTGGAAAAATCCGTCGTTAATAGTTACATTCTTAATTCCTACTGCTTTTTTATTTTTCTCAATCTCAATAACTTTATCAACTAAAAGAAAAGGATAGCGGTGCGGCAAAATCTTTCTTATTTCATTAATACTAATTTCTTTTTTATCAGAATAATTATAGCCAATAATTACTCCCTTTTTGTTATACCGCTCAATTTGTCCTGCTATTTTCTTAACCAGTTGCACGTTCAAATTATGCCCGCTTCTGACCGCGAAAACATGGCCTTTTATCGGCCGGCCTAAGAGAAATAAGTCGCCAATAAAATCTAAAACCTTATGCCGGGCAAACTCGTCTTTGAATCGCACCTCATTATCCAAAACACCTTCATTGCCAACAACAAGGGTATTCTTATAATTTGCGCCCTTGCCAAAACCAAGTTCAATTAATTTCTTAGTTTCATCTTCCAAACAAAATGTCCGGCAAGGAGCGATATCATGCTCAAAAGTTTTAGAGTTAATCACAGTGCTAAAGAACTGCGAACGCAAATAAGGATTGTTATAATTAAGAGTGTAGGAAATCTTGAATTCTTCGTCGGGAACAACATAAATAGTCGCCCCATTATCCTCAACACCAATAGGCTCTTTAATCTCATAGTATAAGACATCAGCTGATTGCTCTACAATTCCGGCTTTTTTAAAAGCAGTAATAAATTCCAAGGCGCTACCATCCATACCTGGGATTTCATTATTATCAATATCAATAATAAGATTGTCGATGCCCTCTCCGCTTAGCACACTCATCAAATGTTCAATCGTATAAATAGTCGCTTCTTTATCGCCTATTGAAGTGCATCTTTCGCTAGAAATAACATTACCAATTACTGCCTTTATAGCATTCTTACCCGGCAAATCAACACGCACAAAAACAATGCCGGTATTCTCCGGCGCCGGTTTAAATTTTAGGTTGATTTTGTTCCCGGTGTGCAAGCCTACTCCGGATACGGATATTTCCTTAGCTATGGTTCTTTGTTTTCTATTCATTTTATGTAATATTATTCTTTTCTAAAATTTCTATTCTTTTCTGCAAATCTTTAATAGTTTCAATATATTTCGGCAGCCTCTGCACATAAGCATTTATAATCTTGGCATCTTCATGTTTCTGCGCCGGATAACCGGATACTGTCATTTTGTCCGGCACTGATTTTGTTACCCCAGCTTGCGCCGCACAAATTGCGCCTTCACCGATTGTAATATGCCCGGAAACCCCGACTTGTCCGGCTAAAATCGCACCTTTACCGACGATAACACTTCCGGAAATCCCAACTTGGGCAATAATCAGGCAATCTTCGCCTAAAATAACATTATGCGCGATATGGACTAAGTTATCAATTTTGGTGCCCTTGCCAATTACGGTCTTATTCATCCGTGCTCTATCAATTGCAACATTAGCCCCAATTTCAACTTGATCCTGAATTTCAACAATACCAATTTGCGGAATCTTATGA
>JAKLDK010000163.1 GCA_022703565.1 Candidatus Omnitrophota bacterium | reverse complement strand
CTGAAAAATATCTTTCTGTCCCCGGAAATTTTGTCGGTTCTCATCCTTTAGCCGGTTCAGAAAAAAAAGGAGTTGAATTCTCCCGAGATGATTTATTCGAAAACACGCAATGTATTATGACTCCGACCGATAAGACTTTGCCAGTGACAAAAGAAAAAATTAAGCATATGTGGACGAAAATAGGCACAAATGTTAAGTTTATATCCGCTGATGTTCATGATGAAGCTCTGGCTTATGTTAGCCATCTGCCGCATGTTATTGCGTTTAGTTTAATGAGTGCGGTTCCGGAACAATTTGCGGAATTTGCCGCCCAAGGGTTTAAAGATACGACCCGTATCGCCTCATCTTCTGCGGAGATGTGGAATGATATATGTTTAGCTAATTCTAAGAATATTGTTCATGGCCTTGATGAATATGTGAGAATTTTATCGGAAATACGTAATGCTATCGCCAGTAAAGACAATAATGCTTTGCTCCAATATTTCGTCCAAGCAAAAGAAAAAAGAGATAGGTTGTTTGAAAATGGCAATAATAGTAACAATTGATGGCCCGGCCGGTGCCGGTAAAAGTACCGTCGCTAAATTGCTTTCCAAAAAGTTAGCTTTTGCTTATTTAGATACCGGTGCAATGTACCGCGCATTAACTTTAAAAGCGCTTAATGAGAAAATAAACTTGGAAGATGAAGAAGCTTTGGTTAAGTTGGCAAAGGTAACAAAGCTTGATTTGGAAGATAATCCGGCTGGATTAAAAGTTTTATTAGATGGCAAAGATGTCAGCCAAGAGATAAGAACGCTTGAGGTAACCAATAACACTTTTTATATTGCCCGGGCTCCTAAGGTTCGCGAAGTTATGGTTGATTGGCAAAGGTCAATAGGAAATAAGAAGAATGTGGTTGTTGAAGGTCGCGATACCGGTACTGTTGTTTTTCCCAAGGCAAAATATAAGTTTTATTTAGATGCGGATATCGCCGAACGTTCCAAAAGAAGGTTTGATGAGTTAAAACAAAAAGGCAAAGATGTTAATAAAGAGCTATTAACCGAAGAATTAAAAGACCGTGACAATAAGGACCTGACTCGTAAAGTTGGGCCGCTTAAAAAAGCCCAAGACGCTATTTCGTTAGATACCACCAAACTAACTATCGATGAGGTAGTTAACACTTTGTACAAGCATATCAATAAAAATGGATAAGTCCTTAATCCGTAATTTCTCCATCATCGCTCATATTGACCACGGTAAATCGACGCTGGCCGATAGGTTCTTGCTTTTTACCGGGGCAATTGATGAAAGAAAATTTCATAATCAACTCTTAGATACCATGGATTTGGAACAAGAGCGCGGTATTACTATTAAGGCCTCAGCGGTAAGGTTAAAGTATAAAGCTGACGACGGGAAAGAGTATGTCTTTAATCTTATTGATACTCCCGGCCATGTTGATTTTTCCTATGAGGTTGAGAAATCATTGAAAGCTTGCGAAGGCGCGTTATTGGTTGTTGATGTTACTCAAGGTGTTGAATCGCAGACAATTTCAAATTTTTATTTGGCGATGGAAAACAATTTGCATATCTTGCCGGTCTTAAACAAAATTGATATAACCGGTATTGATGTTGATCATGCAAAATTAGAAATGATGGATATTCTGGCAGTTGATGACAGCGAGATCCAGATGGTTTCGGCTAAAGAAGGTATTGGAATCAAGCAATTGTTTGAGAATATAGTTAAAGTTATTCCGCATCCGCAAGGAGATGAAAATGCTCCTTTTAAAGCGCTTATCTTTGATATGAAATATGATATTTACAAAGGTGTAATTATTTATATCCGGGTTTTGGATGGGCAAGTTAAAGAAAGTATGC
>JAKLDK010000162.1 GCA_022703565.1 Candidatus Omnitrophota bacterium | reverse complement strand
AAAGAAATGAGCCTTGGAGTCGAGGGCTATATCGCATTAAGAAGCAGTGGGAAGAAAATAGTGGTGTTTCAAGATATAAGAAAGAGCAATAAAAAAGAAGAAGGATACCGATATCTGGGAAGATTGATTGGGCAAGATATCGCTAAATTTATTTTAGACGAAGCGAATAAATAGGAAGGCGAATAATTTGATTATTGTTACCGGTGCGGCAGGGTTTATCGGAAGTTATATTGTCTCTGTGCTTAATAAAAAAGGGCGTAAAGATTTGATTCTGGTTGATGATTTGTCCGATCATCTCCCGGTCGAAAAGACTTCTGACCCCAAGCGGGGAAACCTGCAAGACAAAAAGTTTGAACAGTATTACGATAAAAAGGAATTTATTTCCTTGGTAAGAAATTCGGGAATAAATAATAAAATAGAGGCAGTAATTCATATGGGTGCTTGCAGCTCAACTACTTTGCAAGACGCGAAATATTTTGAAGAAAATAATTTTGAATATACTAAAACTTTAGCGCAATGGTGCCTTAAAAGAAATATCCGGTTTATTTACGCGAGTTCGGCGGCAACTTACGGCGATGGCGATCAGGGGTATAGCGACAGTGATGACAATACCCGCAAATTAAAACCTTTGAATTTGTATGGAATGTCAAAGCATAAGTTTGATTTGTGGTCGCTTGATAATAATTTGCAGGATAAAATGGTTGGCTTGAAATTCTTTAATGTTTTTGGCCCGAATGAATATCATAAAGGCGATATGCGTAGTGTTATTTCCAAGTCTTATAAGAGGATTGTTGACGAGGGGAAAATAAGTTTGTTCAAATCTTATAACAAGAATTATAAGGATGGCGAGCAGAAGAGGGATTTTGTTTACGTTAAAGATGCGGCTGATGTTGTTATGTTTTTTTGCGATAACCCGGAAATTAACGGGATATTTAACCTTGGCACGGGCGAAGCCAGGACTTGGAATGATTTAGCCAAAGCTATATTCCTATCAGTCGGAAAGAAGCCGAACATTGAATATATCGATATGCCGGCTGGTTTACATGAAAGATATCAATATTTTACTCAGGCCGAAATGGGAAAGTTAAGAAAAGCCGGGTATAAAAAGTCATTCACTAAATTGGAAGATGCGATTAATGATTATGTTAAGTATTTGAAGGAAAATAAGTATTTCTAATCTTTAGGAGTTGTTAATGGATTTTTATTTGCTTTTAGGATTTGTCGTCGTAAGCGGGATATTCTTTATCTGGATGGCAATTTCTGTCTTTTCTTCCAATCGATTTAAGAAAGAAAAGGTTGAAGCAGTATCAGGCTTGTCTGAATTTAATGTTGCCAAGCCAGTTGAATTTAAGCCGCAAGCCCCCGATCCTTCTTTATCAAGTAAAGCCCAAGCCTCAGTAGACCTCTTGATGGCATTAACGCAAAAACCACAAGCACCTGTGCCGGCTCCGGCCAAGGCACCTTCTTTAACTGAACATTTGTTGCAGGAAAATTTGAAGAAGCCAGAGGGCGAAAAGCCAATAAAGGAAGAAGTTAAGAAAGTTGAAGAGCCAAAACCTATTTTAAAGCCGGCAACAATTGAGTTGAAAAAAGAAGTGGTTGCTGAACAAAAAGAAATTCAAGGCGAAGTGCTTCTTAATGATGAAGTAATTAATAAATTAAATTCAGAAATAGAAGCTTTAAAGGCGCAGATTGTCCAAAAAGAAAAAGAAGCTAAGGAGCAGATTGAAAAATTAACCAAAGATAAAGAATCCTTAAAAAATGCTTTGGCCCGCGAGATATCAAGTAAAGAGAAAAAGACTTTATCCTTAGAAGAACAGAAATTACTCCTGGAAAAAGACGAGGAATTAAAGAA
>JAKLDK010000161.1 GCA_022703565.1 Candidatus Omnitrophota bacterium | reverse complement strand
ATAGATATAATTGATTTTCTCGATAAGCACCCGGAGATTAAAGAAATAAATAAGAATGTCCGACAGAAGAAAAGAGGTAAATATGAAGTATAGAGCGGCTATAGTCGGATGCGGCCGGATTGCGAGCGGTTTTGATAATGACCCCAAAAGGAAGGATTCAATTGCTACCCATGCCGGAGCCTATAAATTTTGTCAAGATACTGAGTTGGTTGCGGCGGCTGATATTGATTCGGCTAAGTTAAAAGAATTTGGCGAGAAATGGGATGTGAATAATTTATATTCAAATGTTGATGAGATGTTGGAAAAAGAAAATATCGATATTTTAAGTATCTGTACTTGGAGCCCGACGCATAATGAAATTTGTAAAAAAGCTGTTAAAAATAATGTTAAGGCGATATTTTGTGAGAAACCTATCGCAGACACGCTCAAAGCTGCTGATGAGATGATTGATTTGTGTCATAAAAACAATGTACTTTTGGCTGTTAATCATGGCCGGCGTTGGGATAATTTACATCAGCAAATAAAAGAATATATTGCATCCGGCAGTTTAGGAAAAATTCAGCAAGTAAATACCTATTACACTGCGGGGATTGCGAATACCGGAACCCATCGTTTGGATTTACTAAGGTTCTTATTCGGAGATGTTTCTTGGGTTTGGAGTAATTTTGAAGGGAAAGAAAACGAAATCGATCCGACGGTAGATGCTTATTTGTATTTTAAAGATGGTTTTGGCGCTACTATGCATGCTTTATCAAAAGAAAGTTATATGATTTCGGAAGTTGATATTTACGGGACAAAAGGCCGGATAAGAATTGAAAATAGCGGATACAAAGCTGTTCAATGGAAAGTTGTCGACCATCCTAAATTCTCAGGATATAAATTGCTTGAACCAAATGGCGATATTTTTGGTCAGGGGATGAAGGATGTTATGGTTCGTGCGATTGAAGATATTGTCGGTTGTTTAAAAGGTACAAATAAGGCACCTAAATCTACCGGAGAAGATGGCCGGGGAGCATTGGAGCTTATTTGCGCGATTCATGAATCAGGAAAGAACAAAAAAGGCGCGAAAGTTAAATTGCCTTTAAAAAATAGAACAATGGTAATTTCATCAAAATAACTGTTTAGGAGTAGTTAAATGAGTAAATTAGCTTTATTGGGTGGAGAAAAAGTAAGACAAAAACCATTTGCGGCTCATCCTGTTTTAGGCGCGGAAGAAAAAAAGGAAGTAATGGAAGTTTTAGAAACAGGATTGCTTTCCGGGTTTATTGCTAAAGCGGGGGATTCTTTCTTGGGCGGGCCTAAGGTCAAGAAATTGGAAGAGGAGTTTTGTAGATATTTTAAAGTCAAGCATGCGATTGCTGTTAATTCGGCAACTGCCGGATTGCATACGGCCTTAGCGGCTGCGGGAATTGGGCCTGGCGATGAGGTGATTGTTCCGCCTTATACAATGTCTGCAACCGCGACCAGTGTTTTAATGACGAATGCTGTCCCGGTCTTTGCTGATATTGAAGATGTAACTTTTGGTTTAGATCCTAAGGCTATTGAAAAAGCAATTAGTAATAAAACCAAAGCTATAATTGTTGTTCATCTTTTTGGCCATGCAGCAAGGATGGATGAGATTATGACGATTGCTAAAAAGCACAAGATTCATGTTTTTGAGGATTGCGCTCAATCGCCCGGGGCAACTTATAAAGGAAAACTTGTCGGGACAATTGGCTCGGCTGGAATTTTCAGTTTTAATCAGCAGAAAACAATTACAACTGGAGAAGGCGGGGTAATTGTTACTAATGATGATAAATTAGCGGAAAGGATGCGGTTGGTTAGAAATCACGCCGAGAATATTATTGATGGCTTGCCTGATTTAAAAGATATCGTAAATATGGTGGGTTGGAATTACC
>JAKLDK010000160.1 GCA_022703565.1 Candidatus Omnitrophota bacterium | reverse complement strand
AAATCTTTCTGGCAAGACATCTCTTTTCGGAGGAAACGGCATCGTCCGATATCCTTGTTTTAACCTGGCAAATAGTGTTTTTATCATTTTTATCCTAATTCTTTTTTAAAGGTCATGGCCGCAGTACGACAAATTAAAGCTTTTATTACAAATCGGGAAATCAGAAATTTCTTCCCCCCGAAGCGCCATCGCTAAACCGAACCAATTATGAAACGACGGATCAGTAATTTTATATTGCGATATATTTCCATTTTTGTCAGTTATCGCGACATGACAAATCTCTCCGCGCCAACCTTCGACTAAAGAGACAATCATGCTGTTCGCCTTTATACTTGATATCGGAACAATGGTTTCTCCCTCAGGCAAATTATTAAGTTGATTTAAAATAAACTCTACTGACCTTTGAATTTCCAGCCAACGAACAAAAGCCCGGGCAAAAACATCGCCCGTTGAATAAGTTGATAAAGGGATTTGCGAAAACCGAAATGCCCCAGTTGGAAAGTCAAACCGGATATCTTGCTCTATTCCACACGCCCGTGCAGCTACGCCGACTATTCCTAATTCTAAAGCTGTTTGTTTAGTTAAAATACCTGTTTCTTCAAATCGGTCAACAACTAAAGAAGAATTCCAAAGCAGAGTTACAGCCTCCTTTACATCCGCAAATGTTTTAATCAACCGGTCATTTAGTTCTTTTGCCATATGAGCATCTACATCAAATATTACTCCACCAGGCCGAATCATATTACGTCCAAAACGATTACCACAAATAAGCGCCGTTAAATTAAGAAAATCTCCCCGTAAACGGCCGCAAAAAGATGATGTCGGCAAATAACCAACATCATTGGCTAAAGCACCCAAGTCTCCGGTATGATTCGCCAGCCGTTCTAATTCCAGCATAATAGCCCTAAGAACAGCTGCCCTTAAAGAAATTTCGCAATTTGACAATCCTTCAACAGCCTGACAATAAGCTATTGTATGCCCTATCGTAGTATCACCCGCAGCAGTCTCCATATAATGAATCGTCCTTTTATTTATTCCGTTAATCAATGCTTTTTCTATGCCACGGTGTTGATATCCGAGCAAAATTTCCAAATGAAAGACTTCTTCTCCATGACATTGAAAACGGAAATGACCGGGTTCAATTATACCCGCATGAACAGGCCCGACAGCAACTTCATGAATTTCTTTACCTTTAACTTGTAAAAATTTTGTAACCGAAGGAATAACCACAGCATCAGAACCGTTTGAATTTTCTTTTTCCGTTGAATGAAAGCGGATCGGTTTGAGCCAAAGATGCCCCTCTGGACGAACACCCCATTGCTCTAAAATTTCTCGTTCAAACCAATGGACTTGTGGGATTAGATCCGTTAATGAAGGATATGAACCCTTAACAATCGTCGAAAAAGGAGCGAGATATCCTTCTTTATCGTGAGAAAGTATCATAATCAGCGTGGTAGTTCCATCTTTATTCGGAGAGCCAAAAAAAGAAACAACCCTCGCTCCTTTATGTACCCTTTCAACCGCAAAACTACGAAATTCCTCAAAAGAAAGTATAGGGATGTCCGGCAAGAATTTAACCTGACAATTATATATTCTTAAGAATGGATTAATCATCAAAAACCTCCCAATCCACGAGCAGCATCTTTTAATGTATGCATTAACCAATTCGGGAAATATATACCGATACTAATAACTAACACAAAAAATAACGTTGGAGCAAAAGCTCTTAAGATAGGACTTCGGTTGTACAAAAGGTCGCTCTTACTTTCTTCAGTAGATATGCCTTGTGTCATTGAAATAAATATCCGCGCCATTCCGAAAAAAACAATCGCTAATGCAACTAAAAAGATAACCGCAATCCAATATTTACCTTCTAATAAAGTTTCTTTTAAAACAATAAACTTCCCCCAAAAAATACCGGATGGCGGGGTTCCGGTTATTAACAAAAAACCAACCATCCATAACAC
>JAKLDK010000016.1 GCA_022703565.1 Candidatus Omnitrophota bacterium | reverse complement strand
GGTCTTGAACAGTGTATTCACCAATATTACTGCCTTCGGAAATTAAATTTAGCTGTGCCTGCTGTTCAATCTCCTCCAACATTTTGATTAGTGCCTCCAATTCGGAATCATCAGCTAAAACTTCATCCGGCTTCGCCCCTTCTTTTTCAGTTTTATTTATAAATATTATCCTCGGTATTGATAAACTCTCCAACATCTGCCAGACCTCTTCGGTTACGACCTCAATTCCATGCCCAGCATCGACAACTACAACCGCCGCATCCGAAATACTAACAGTCGCGGTAACTTCTCCGATAAAATCGGAATATCCGGGCGTATCGATTATCTGTATTTTATAACCGTTGTAATTAACATGCATATACCCGGCATTGATAGAAATTTTTCGTTCCTTTTCATCATCATTAAAATCGCTTACCGTGTTACCTTGGGCAACATCTCCTTTACGGGATATCGCTTTAGCGACGAAAAGAACACTTTCAGCCAGAGATGTTTTACCAGAGTGGCCATGGCCGACAAAAACAACATTGCGCTTCTGTTTTACGTCCATTTTCTTACCTTTCTATATATATCCTTGAAGCAGAATAAAGTTATTTAATCAAAAAAGTTATGTATACACCACAAGAAACTGCCAACAGCCTATCAGCCAATTAATAATAAACTTCTCCAGTAGCTACATCTAAAGCAACATGGGCTTGGCCAACATCTTTCGCTGAAGATACATTTACATTCAGATGTTTCTTCTTAATCAAATCCACCGCTGACCTTAAATTAGCATCATAATCGCTATTGTGCTCTACCCCCGGGACATTTTCTCCCGATACCAGCTGTATCGAAATATCATTAACGTTTGAACCCAATAGCTTCATATCTCCAATCATTTCATCAATAGCACGTTCGGCATCGCATAAAATATGAGAACTCCATTTTTCGCCTAAACTTCCCGATAAAAACATAGAATGAGCAAGCGCCCCGATCCTTTTAATTTTGTCATAAGCAACATAAACTAGGCAGGCATTATTGGTATTGGATCTTAATACTGTGTCTTGTGCTGCGGCCATGATTTCACCAGCGTGTACATCAATAAATCTTTTCATTATTACCGCCTTTCGTGAGAATGTTGACAAATAAAAAAGGGCAACTCGTTTTTCGAGTTGCCCTATATTTCACATTATTGTTATTGCTTCTTTGTGCAAGCCTACTGCCCTCACTTTTTAGACTTTTGTATTTTATATTTTCTGGCCTATTTTGGCAAGCAATATTTATCCGCCATATTTTTTTCAAAATTGCATTTTAAAAATAAATATTTTGTTTTATTAATTAATTATGTTAAAATTACAAAAATTAATTTAACAGCAAAGGAGTAAAAACATGACACATAAAATATCAAACGAATGCATCGCTTGTGGTTCTTGTCAACCAGAATGTCCTGTTGATGCAATAAGCGAAGGCGACATTTACAAAATAGACCCGGCTAAATGCACCGATTGCGGCGCTTGCGCAGCCGTTTGTCCCGTCGCAGCTATTTCAAAGCAGTAATTGCCAACAAGCAAAAGCCCCTTGTTTAAATTTAATTTAAGCAAGGGGCTTTTTATATTTTCCTTCGGAGGAGATAACCGCAGTTAAAATCCTATCCCGCTATACAATATAAACGGTTATCTTCGACTTTATAATATAATGGGGCAATTTTAATTTTCGGATATCGCTTTCGCAATCTATTTATTTCGCTCATTACAAAATCTATTTCATTTCCTATTTCATGCATAAGAGCCAAGTTCATAAAATGCTCTTCGGCTGATTCTTTGCTCCATCCCGCCCGGTTAACCAAACCATTGACAAAATCTTCTTTCCTGGCGATTAAATTGACCATTCCGCAATTGTCATGGCCAATTAAAGCAATATGGCTAACTTCACCAACGGAAATAGCATAGGACACTTTAAATTCGCTATATCGTAAATTTGCCCCTCCGGAGCGGATAATAAAAGCAAAATTATCCGGAATATGCAAATGTTTACGATTATCCATGCACATACCAATAAGCAAACGGGCCTGCGAATAGTTATCAAATTTTCGGTTCAAGTTATGGTATTCCAACAAAAGCCCGATAGGAGTATCTCTATATTCCTTGGGAATATCATTATTATTCTCGATAGCAATTAGATTAGAGCTCATCTAATTCCTCCCTTAATAATTGTTTTTATCAAAACTTATTACTGAAATGCACATTTCTTGGATTTTGCAATGTTAATGTTCTTCAATATCCACGCTGTAGCATCAACAATATCATTTGCGACAAATTCCGGAGTTACCAAAAGTTCTTCTCTATGCTTTGCCCCGTGTCCGGTCAAAACATAAACTGACAAAGCCCCGGCATTTTTGGCCATTTCAATGTCATGCGGATGATCTCCGATTACAACAGATTTTTTTTAAATCAATACCGAATTCTTTTTTGGCCTCTTCCACAAAATAGCTGCTTGGCTTATGGCAAATACAGCCCTCTTCTTTCAGATGCGGACAATAATAAGTTTTTTGAATACAAATTCCTTCTTGCTCTAAAACATTTTCAAACTCCCCATTAAATCTGATCAATTCTTTTTCCGTAAATAATTTTCGCGCCACACCAGACTGGTTAGTAATAATAAATAACTCGTATCGTTTCTGAAGCTTTATCAAAGATTCAAAAACCCGAGGGAAAAATTTTAATTTATCTTTGGAACAAAAGTATCCGACATCATCGTTTATTGTTCCGTCTCTATCTAAAAAACTGCTGGTTTCATATAAGAGATTAATTAATAATATTTTAGCTTTCTACAATACTACGGAGAGGGAGAGATTCGAACTCTCGACCAGGGAAACCCCGGCAACGGTTTTCGAGACCGCCGCATTCGACCACTCTGCCACCTCTCCAAAGCAAATGTTAATCCCAGAAATGTGTCGATTACCTTTTTTTACTCTACTACAGAAATATCGACCCACCTCTCCAAAACTTTAGGCTGTGCTGACTACCTTTTACTATCAGATAAGTCAGTGCCACCTCTCCAAACATATTAAAACAAATCCAGCCAGTGCGGTCTTCCTTGAATTAAAGCAAAGTATTTTACTATAAGATTTTATTTTTTGTTAAATTTATTTTAGGGAAAAATATAAAAAATATTAATACAGGGTTTCGATAGATTCTCCTTTATGGATATAGGTAAGTTCTCACTCTTTTCTTCCACCCGGGAAGCCATTTTTTCTCATTACGTTCCTGAGGCGAGTTTCTAACCCGATCTTCTAAAAGCTTGATTGCAGCACGAACAAACTCAGCTAAAATCTCACTATCATTACATTGATCTTTCGTTAGAGACAAAACCTGAAGTAACCCCCATCCTTTCCCCTTATAACGCTCAGAAGGATAAACACCCAATCCTTTGAAATTAATGTAATCAACAAGAGCATATATTCCTGCTGGTGTTTTGCTTATTTGATTAAAATTATTTCTTACTCTTTCTTTTTCTACCGTCTTAACATTTCTCAATATCAATGGCAATGCCTCATTTAGGCGCTCAACCAAGAATAGAGCTTGCTGACTTTTGCTATTAACCAAAAATCTTCTTAAGGATTTTGCCTTTTGGCTATTAATATCCCGAAGAAAAATTTCTTTTGATTCCCAAGGACAAGATGGAAACGGATTTTCATCAAGCCATTCAGGAATTTCTTCCCCTTTTTGCCTGAGATACGATAGAAACTTAACAAATCCTTCTTCAAAAGGCCCTTTTTTACCTTTTGGATACCAAATGAAATGGCCAATACCTAAAGATAAGAATTCTTCACCTTCGTTCCAAACAAGCAGATATTCCTCTTTGCCAGAACATTCATTATTAAAAACCTTCTCGGCAATCCGTTGGATATCTTTTTTTGATAACAGCATCTTCTGCGCAAAAGCATCAACGCAAAAAAACAAAAATAAAAAACTAAAGACTATTACAGCTTTGGAGGGCTTTAATAACCTTAGAGAAAAACCTATTCGTGAATTAATCATCAAAAATTCTTCTTAAATTTTATAAAAACCTTATCGTTTGTCTTCTGTTTTTCGTCCGGCTCTTCAATCTTTGACTCTTGTTTCAATTCCTTTTCCGCACCAATTGAAATATTATCCGTAACCTTGTACTCTCCGCTTAATTTTTGCGTTATAATCGCCGGATCTTTTTTAATCTTAGTTTGCGTTTGTTCAATTCCATAACCCACACCTACCTTATCCGACAATACCTTCTTCACCTCAACTCCTTTTGTCGCTTCATCAAATTTAACAGAAAAATCATCTATCCCAAATTTTCGCGCGATCTTTCCTCCGTTACCACCCAACAAAAAATAATCAAAGAAATCAATTGCTAAATCTGGCGCTATTATCCCTGTGCCTAAAAAAACTTCTGCTCCTTTCCATTTTTTTCCTGTCATTATCATAATCAGCAGCTGTTCTTGTGGCAATACCGGCTCGGAAGACAGCTTCAATTCTGGGTTATCAGGGGTACCTTTAAGAGAAATAATTATTCTATTTCTCTCTACAAAAGCAATACCATTAATATCAACTCTTGGGTCATGAAAGTCTCCAGAAAAATATATTTTGCTTTGGCTGAGTATAATGTCTTCGGCACTCAACCGAGACAGTTTGCCGCCATTAGCCACAACTTCGCCATAAACATATGGCTTATCACCCTTATTTCTCATACGCATATCAAAATCTAGTGGGACATTACTTAACAACAAATGCTCATTGCTAAATCTTTCTACAAGCAAAACCCCTTTAAGAGTTGGCTCTTGGAGAGATCCATTGATGTTAAAATCTACCTGGCTAAGGACACCTCGGTATTTTGGCGAAGCAATCTTTAATCTCAAAGCATTAATAGCACTAACAACATTTATTCTCTGGGAATAAATGTTAAAATTTAAGTTTCTTTCTTGGTAATCGCCATTAAAAATAATTGTATCTGAATCCGGAGTCATCAACCGTCCGTCAAATACCTTCAATCTCATCATGCTTATATCAGCACTATCAAAATTAATTTCGACATTCTTAATTGCGCCTTCAATCTCTGGCATATCATTTAAAGCGATTACCATATCATCGGAATAAATCTTCCCATTTATTTTTATCTCCCTATCACACTCTCTTAAGTCGGCGTCAATAATATTCGAGCTGTTCTTAATTATAAAGTTGCCATAGGAAAGATTGTGAGCGATAAACTTCGCCTTTACTTTAGGGCCTTCCAACGGGCCCGTTATTTTCGCATCAACATTGCTTAATATCCCGGATATACCTTGCGGTAAAGATATATTCTTAAACAATTGCGAGAATTCTCCCAAATCAATTCTATTCGAAGATAACACCATATCCACTTTATTTCCTCTCAGGCTTCCATCAAGACTTATTTCTTCTAAATCAGACAAAATAAACAGCCCTCCGGAAATATTAATGTCTGCCCAATAGCTAGATTTTTTTGTAAATTGAATTTCCAGCAGTTTGATATTTACACACGTATTTTGTGGCAATGCTTTTAGTCCGTTAGCTTTCAGGTCAAGCAAAACTAACTTGTCGAAGATATTCCCTTCTATTTTATCGAATCCAATACTTTCAGCCCCAATAATTCTTGGCAAAAACAATCGAACAATACAATTATTTCCAACCGTAGTAAATAGAAGGGCATAAAATAAAACCAAGCAAAACCCCAATATATATAATGCGCGTTTTAATGTGTATTTATTCATTTATTTATTTTCCTTAATTCCATCCCCAAGAACAAACATTCAATTCTATTTCCAATATAAAAATATGCACGTATTTTTATTTTATCCATAAAATTAACATACATTTACTAAATTAAAAAGATAATTATAAAAGCAAAGCCTTCTTTTTCAATTTTTATTAAAACGAAATAGAAGGCTTCGGTTTTGCTAAATCAGACGATACGCCTATTATCTTCTATAACTACCTGACCGCGAACTCTTTTTATAAGTTTTTTGGCTACAAGCCGAACAAGTAACCACACAAAAACTTAGCAAAAGCATAAATAATACAACTGTTTTGGACATTGACAACTCCTTCCTGTTATTATTTTATATTAGTTATATTCTTATTTTGCTTGAACAACTTTATTAGCAACATTTGTGCCGATCTTATAAGTTACAAGAACATCGCTACCTATCGCTAGAGATTTGTTCAATCCTTTTTTCGAAATAAAGGTCTTTTCCTTGCCAGCATTATCCTTTATGGTTACTTCGTTCCTACTTAATTCCATACGAATCAATTTTCCTCTGATGATAGAAATGTCTTTTCTTAATTGGGCAAATACTTCCGATGAAGAACAGAACAAATAAAGTAAAACAAAAGCTGATATTAGTATTTTCTTCATTTCATCCTCCTTTTCTAATATATGATTTTTATTATATTCATTTAATCAAGATATATCTCTAACTCTGCCCAAGTTTTTGACCCCACCTTGCCATCGGTTTTTAAATCATTATCTTTTTGAAATTTTATAATCGCGTCTTGGGTCTTGGCCCCTATTTTCCCATCTACAGGCCCTTTGTAATAACCTGCGCTTTTTAAAGCTTTTTGTATATTAACCGGTGTTGGGGATACTCCCTTTACTGGTTCAATATTTGTTTGCGCTGGAGTTTCTGCTCTTCTATAGCTCCAAGCTTCTTTCTTTTTCAGGTCATATTCTAGGCTTGATATTTCTCGATCTTTAGCCTTAATTTCCTGTTCGAGATAACCAACACGATTTTGGCAATGTTCTAACGCGGGTCGATACTCTTTATTAGACGTAGCGCACCCAGACAACACAATTATAAATCCAAAAAGAAATAAATACCTCATCAACATATCATCTCCTATTCTCAAATTTACCAAGCTCTTCCCAAGTTCTAGCATTGACAACACCGCTTTGTTTTAGATTCTTCGATTTTTGAAATTCTTTAATCGCTTTTACAGTCTTTTGGCCCATCCTCCCATCTATCTTATCTTTATAAAAACCAGCATTATTTAACAACACCTGTATTTTTTTTATATCGTAAGAGATATTTTCGGCCTTTGTGCCAGCATTCTTCTTGTTAAGAGAACTTTTATTTCTGGCCTGCAGAGCGAGTTGCTTCTTTATTTCAGCAAAGGTTTTAGTGTCGATTTTCCCAGTAACCACCATGTTATATTTACCCTGAAAAGCTTCTATCGACGACCTTGTTTGTTGCCCCATCTTTCCATCCAAAGCCCCCTTATAAAAATTCAAATCTTTTAACATCTTTTGGACATCTTCTACCCGAGGATTGAAAATTGATGTCGTCCCAATAATTTTCTTTTCTTCCCTACCCGCCTGGCTCGGGAACATCTTGGCAAAATGTAATTTAATCGGTTTCAAGAAAATAAATCCGAGAATTAAAATTATTGCGAATATAACCAGGACCTTCATTTCATCTTTCATGAAAAAGACCTCACTCTATTGGAATAGTTATTATTTGCCCCACTTTAAGGCTATTGGGAGTCTTAATCCTGTCTTTGTTTAATTCATAAAGATACTGCCACCGATTCCCATTACCCATTTCCCTTTCAGCTATTTTCCAGAGAGAATCATTCTTCTTAATCACATATTCCCTCGTTGAAACCTTAACTGATGATTCAACTTTTTCGTCTTTTTCAATTATATATTTTCCTTGCTCAACTGCTCTGGCGCTTTTATCCTCGGGAAAACTTCCGGCAGGAATCATCACCTCTTCTACTTCCGCAATCATAAACTGGGCGTTGCGGTCTTTCTGCATGCCGACCAGATCCTTAACTGGCGCAACTGCATCAAGCTTCCCCCGGCTGACAATTTTAATGCGCTCCTCCGGAATTCCTTTATCCAGCATGAACTGTTTGACCGTCTCGCCTCGTTTCTTGCCGAGTTTTAGGTTGTATTCGACGGACCCACGGGCATCGCAATTACCCGTAATTAATATATCCGCATCAGGATTACGCTGCAATGTCTTAACCGCATTATTCAAGATGGAAACATGATCGTCTCTTAAATCAGCCTTGTTATAGTCGAAATAAATCTTTATATTCTTAATTATCTTCTTCACCAGCAGCGACGGTTTTAACTCAGGCGGCTTAACAATCTTTGGGGATTCAACAACCTTAGGCGGCTCAACAATTTCTTCCTCATCTTTAGCCATATAGTCATAAATGATTTTATAAACGTAAACGTAGCCCCTATTGCCCCATATCTTGGCTTGGCCCGGTTGAGTAGGCCACCACCAGTATCCGCCACGCTCTTCGTCTTTAACTGGAGCAGGCTTGGCATCCGTTGGCCACCACTGAAAACGTGTCTGAAGCTCTTTTAGTTGTTTTTCCTTTTTTTCTTGTTTTGTTAATTTATCTGCCCCATAAACACAATTAAGGGAAGAAAAGAAAATTACGAAGACTGCTAGATAGGCATACAATTCTTTTTTAAAATATTTAAACTTAGTTTCTTTTATCATCCAGCACCTCCCTTATTTTGGAAAGAAGGATATCTACTCCCTGCGACTTATTATGATACGCGGAAGCCCCCAATATGCTCTGAATCTGATCTTCGACGGGATAAACGCTTGAGACTATTACCTTCATGTTCCGGTCGTATTCTCGGATAACCTCATACATAGTTTTGCCATCTACTTCCGGCATTTTAATATCAAGCAGGATTAAATCGAAGTACTCGCGGATTAATAAATTGGTAGCCGCTTGCGCGCTTGAGGCGTATCTTGCTTCATACCCTTCTTCCGAAAGCCATGCTGTATACGAATGACCTATTTTTTGTTCATCATCAACGATAAGAATTCTTTTCATCTCACATTCCCTTTTAAAACTATAAAGATAGTAGCAAACTGAGAATAAACGGAAGATGAATATAAAATTAATTTTTTGTAATTATTCTTCTTTTTAAAAAAGGAGAATCAGATATGAACAACGGGTAGAATCACAGTAAACGTTGAGCCTTCTCCGGGACGACTAGTTACCTCAATGCCGCCATTATGAAACTTCGCAATTGATTTGGCAATGCTCAAACCTAAACCAATACTTACGGCGTTCTCTGAATCAGAAGTTTCTTTATGAAAAAACCGCTGGAATATCTTTGGTAATTCTTTTTCGCTTATTCCCGAACCAGTATCCGATACTGAAATCTTTACTACATCAAATTCGGGAGAAACAGATAAATTGATCTTACCACCTATAGGTGTAAATTTAACAGCATTCTGAATAAGATTAAAAAACAAACGGCTTAAATGCAATTTGTTTCCTTCCAAAAAAAACGGCTTTTCTGGTATTGAAGATGAAAAGATCACTCCCTTTTGTGCGGCCAGCATTTCAGCGCGCTCGCGTATATCTTCAAAAAACTGAACAGCATCAAACCTTTCTTTTTTTATATTGTCAGGATTATAATCGAGCTTCGCCAAAAATACCAAATCTTCAACAATTTGGATCATCCGATTCGATTCTTCAATGTTTACCCGCAACGCTTTTTTATACTCGTCAACTTGCCTCTCCTTGCGAAGAGCAATTTCAGAGCCTCCTTTAATGATCGCCAATGGAGTTTTTAATTCATGCCCAATACTCGAACTGAATTCTTTCACATACTCAAACGACCTTTCCAGCCGATCCAGCATCGCATTGATAGACTTGGCAAGATAATCAAGCTCTTCCTCCAAAGAATCGGTATTTACTCTGCCGCTTAAATCTTTAAGGTTGATGTTGCGAGCCGTTAAGGCGATATCCTCTACAGAAGCCAATATCTTGCGCGTCAGCAAAAAGAACATCAGGCCTATTGAGATAATGACCACTATCGAAGGAATAACGATTAAAATCATCATACCCGCTATTTTTCTCCTTAAAGCACCTTCGGAATCCTTAATAATTGACTCGTTAATACCAATGTAGTCTTCGCATTTTTGGTACAAAATCTCAAGAGCTTCCCACATATCACCCAAAAGCATAATTTTAGCCTCTCGTATCCTGCCAGACTCATAAAGTTTTTTTGCATTAAGCCGGTCGCTTTCATATCTTGCGTAAAGACGGTTAATATCACTAATAATATCTCTTTCTTCGGGAGTTACCGCCGTGTCCGTGGCTTTTTTTAGCCACTCTGAGAAATTTGCTCTCTTCTCTTCCAGCCTCTTCAGCCAAATAGGATTATTATCCAAGAAGTAATTTGACAAAAAACCTTTTTGACTGATTAAGGCAAGCTCCAACTCTTCCGCCGCTTTAAGCGATGATACATTCTGCCGCATGGTATTGAGAAAAACATTCTGCATATTAAGAGTGGTAAAAAAAGCAAGACATGCCGTAAACACGGATAAAAACACCATAGTAAGAAACCCGGCTACGATTTTACGGCGAAATGATTTTTTCATTACGATTCCTTAAGAATATATCCAGTGCCGCGTAGAGAATGAATAAGCTTCTTTTTGAAATCCCTATCGACCTTATTGCGTACTCTGTTTATGAATACATCAATGACATTAGTAAAGCTGTCAAAATCTTCGTTCCACACGTGCTCCGATATGGCAGTTCTCGTCACCACCTGTCCGGCATGAAGCATAAGATACTCAAGCAGGCTGTACTCCTTACTGGTTAAAGTAATCTCTTTTTTCGCTCGGGTGACTTTATGGGTAAGTTGGTTAAGCTCAAGATCTCCGATCTTCAGCACGGGATTTTTGTCGAGCCGCTTCCTGCGCAAAAGCGCTCCGATACGCGCTAAAAGCTCGTCAAAATCAAACGGTTTACTAAGGTAATCATCAGCCCCCGTTTTAAGGCCAAGCACTTTATCCTGTACGTCATCGCGGGCGGTAACCATAAGGATGAAGGTGTCATTTTTTTTTGTGCGTAGATCCTTGCAGATAGAAAAACCAGTTGTATCCGGCAACATGACATCCAAAATTATCAAATCGTAGGGATTTGTCTCCGCCAAGAAAAGCGCCTTCTCGCCATTTGGAGCCACATCAACCACATACCGCTCCTCCTCAAGCCCGCGCTTGATGAAACTAGCCATTTTTCGCTCATCTTCAACTAATAATATACGCATTATAACAATATAGTGGTCATTAAAACCATCAGATGGGTTTTATTAATATTAAACTTATAATTATTGCCTGAGCAAAAATATATAAATCAACTTATTCTATATTTGCCTACTAAATCTAATAAAAAATTAATAAACTGCTATCTGAATAAAGATTCAAACGGTAACTACTCGCCGCATGCACCCCAAGAAAATCTTATCTGTAATAATGAAATGTTTTGATTTTATACAAAAGGCATTCAAATGTCAACTCTCCATTAATTATTACTTTACTCATTTCAGTACTGCGGCTGAATTGTGTCTGCATATAGCATTTTAGACCATTAAGCAACATAGAAAACACTTCTCTGAGGCATTTACTGTACTATTTGCGACATAAAAGCAAAACAGTTTATACAAACTTTGTATTAAAATTAAAGCAAAGTATTTTACCCCGATAAAAAAACACCACGTCTGGTAAGCACATAGATGAATGACATCCTGTGAGGAATTCCGCACTCGATGTCCCTGCAGGAGATATCGAGCATATAGTGGTGCCACAAGCGTTGGCCTGTGGAACTCCGCTATAAGATTTTATTTTTTGTTAAATTTATTTTAGGGAAGGATATAGAAAAACATTAATACAAAGTTTCAATAAAAGCTTCAACAATATCCCGGTCAAGATGGTTATCCATCGTCCTTAAAACCCGGCAGGCCTCGGCCTTGCTCATTTTCTGTCGATATGACCTATCAACCGTTAAAGCGTCATAAACATCTGATATCGCCAAAATCCTAACCAAAGGATTGATTTGATCTCCCCTTAATCCGTCGGGATAGCCGGTACCGTCTAATTTTTCATGATGATGGCGAATAAGGTCACAAAGATGATTCAAAGAACTGATGGGTTTTATAATACTCTCGCCTATTTCCGGGTGTTTTCTCATCAGCACCCATTCTGATTCATTTAATGCCCCTTCTTTTCTTAAGACCTCATCGGGAATACCGATTTTCCCTAAATCATGCAGCTTAGCCGCGTCCTTTAAAGTTTGCACATCGTTTTGATCCAACCCAAGCTTATTCGCAATCTGTCCGGCATATTCAGCAACACGATCCAAATGGCCGCGGGAATATTTGTCTTTAGCATCAACGGCTAAAGCCAGCGCGGATATTGTCTCAAAATACGTTTCTTCAATGCTATAATTCAATCTGGCATTTTCCGCCGCAACCGCAGTTTGAGAAGCTAAATTAAATATTAGGTTCTTTTCATCATCGTCATAACTTCCGCTCTCGGTTTTATTGCTAACAATTATAAGGCCGCGGATATGTTCTTGGAAAATTAATGGAGCGCAAATTAGCGGGGCCACAATATTAATACCGTGCTTTTTAAAGCAAGCCAAGCTATCGTCGATTGTTCCAATAACTTCCGGCTTTCTGGATTCAATAACTTTTTTAATTGAGTCACAGGCATAAATATCAACCTCGGTTTTGCTTTCCACGTTAAAATCAGAACCATAAACAGTTTTTATAAAAAACTTCGGGTGTGAATTGCCATTATTGTTCTTACCATTATTGTTTTGGGTAAAAAGCAATATCCCTATCTTACTCGAAAGGGCATCAGTGACAGTTTCCAAAATAAGCTCGAGAAAAGTATCAATATTCTGCATATTCGATACGCCTTCGCCTATTTTTATCATAACCGCATAAAGAGTTTTCTTTGCCCGTTCTAAATTCTTCACATTTTCTTCCAAACGGTCATTAATAGCCGCGAAAGATTGCGCCAAAACTGCAATCTCATTCTTTTCCCGTCCCAACTCCCTTATTTTATCCGGGCTTAAAATTCCCTCCAAAACTTTTCGATTTGCTTGGGTCAATTTGATAATGCTTACTATTATTGAACGCAATGAAAAATATCCGATGATAATACCGATAACAATTATCGTCAAAGTAATATTGAAGTTTTCAGCAGTAATTTCAATATTCCCGTTATCCCGGACCTGCAAATAAAAGTAATAAAGCACAATCATCGGTATTAGTGAAACAACTAAAAACAGGATGGTAAATTTCCGCAGAATTGAAGCATTCTCAATCGATAAAATTATTTTGGATTGTTTTTTTGATTTGTATTCTGACATAAATATATATATCTATTAGAAGTATAATATACTAGTTTAAACTTATCAATCAAATTAACATTTCTTTTTATAAGATGCTGCGATTATTTGACTTGTGGTTGTTCTACCCTGCCAGAAGACACTCTTTTCCCGTTTTCATAAACATCTTCGCTTGCTAACTTACCATCCTGATAAAACAATCTAACCGGGCCTTCCAATTTTCCGCTGGTAAAAGGCTCTTCGCTCATTACCTGCCCGTTGGGATAATAACTCTTACTAATACCATTTAATTGTCCATCCAAAAGCACCCATTCTTGTTTTAACTCTCCGGTATTGTAATATTCGCGCATAACACCGTCTTTATTCGGATTAATATAATTTCGAGTAACCCATATCATCCCATCTTCAAAAAACTCTTTAGACATCCCGTACTCAACACCTTCTTTAAAGTTCTTGGACAATTTGATGTTGCCTTGAGGGTAAAACTCCTTTAATTCGCCTTCCAGTAAATCGTTTTTATAAAATACCTTCGACTTGATACTGCCATCAGGATATCTCTCTTCATACGGGCCATCTAATTTTCCGGCTTTAAAACTAGCTAATACCAGCGGATTACCGTTTTCAGAATAAGATATTGTTTGCCCGCTTAATTCATCGTTTATAAAATTAGCTTCCCATTTTATTTTCCCGTTGCCATAAAAAGATTTAGCCGGGCCGTTTTTAACACCTTCTTTATAATTCCAGAAAGAAACCGGCTCACCGTGGGGGCCGTACTCTTTTAAAATCCCATGCCTTTTACCTTCCTTAAATACAACTTCGCTTTTCATATATCCGTTTTTATAATATTCGACACTTTTACCCGACAAGACATCATCGTTATAATTGATTACATATTTTAGCTTACCATCATCATGATAATATTTACATTCTCCATTAAGCCGGTCTTTTAGATAATTCTCCGCGCTCTTTACCTTGCCGCCTTCAAAATATTCCCTGGATAGGCCGCTAAGATTTCCACCCTTAAATTCCTTTTCAAAATACAAATCCCCGTTTTCGTAATAAGTTTTATATAATCCGTCGAGCTGGTCTTCACGGTAATGCCCCTCGCTCATAAGCTGCCCATTAGCATAATATGTTTTGCTTAAACCGTTCAGCTTGCCTTTGGAATAATTACGCTCGGCGCGGACTGCTCCGTTGGGATAAAATTCATCTACTTTTCCCTCCAGGATATTATCCTGCGCGTAACAAAAAATAAACCCTATCATTAAAAATGATAGGGTTAAAATTAAGCATCTTACTTTTTTTATAAGATTCATATTAAATAATTTGAGCAAAAACATTTATGTTTTAAAGCATCATTACTTCGTTTATCAGAAATAATTCGCGGAGCACTTTGAGCCTGTTGGGCTTAAAAGTACTTTCCGCCATTTTCTCCTAATTTGCGATAACCTTGCCCTTCGGGTTTTAAGGTTATCGCTTAAAGAAAAATGGCGGAGAGGTAGAGATTCGAACTCTAGATGGACCGTAGGCCCATAACGGTTTTCAAGACCGCCGCTTTCAACCGCTCAGCCACCTCTCCAAAAGCTAAAAAACTTTATATCCCGGGAAAGTGTCGATTACCTCCAATCTTTACAGCAGAAGAATCGACCCACCTCTCCAAAGAATTTAGATAGCACTGACCACCTTCTTTCATCAGCCAAGTCAGTGCCACCTCTCCAAAATTTAGGCTGTGCTGACTACCTTTTACTATCAGGGAAGTCAGTGCCACCTCTCCAAAACTCTTCGATAAACTCTTGCATTAATCTCGCCAAATCTACTGTTTTGGCGGACTCTCATTACGAATTAACAATTACTTCTTTTTAGGTCAATCAAGCAAAGGTTATTTTTTAACTGATAAAGAATCAAATGTCAAACAAAATTTACTTAGCAATCTTCACAATAAATTTAACCGATAAGCACATCGTATATATTTTTCTTGCTTCCTCTACACTCGCCCAGAAAAATCGCATAAAAGTAAATTTCCATACTACCAAATCCATTAAAAGAACCACAAAGATTATATTCATAACAAAAGTTATGCCCATCCAAAAGAAGTAATTCGGCTTAAAGGCCGAGGTTTCCTCGTTCTGCAATTCCTGGGCAACAAGCAAGATATTCATCGCGAAAATAAAACCGGCAAAATAAATAAAATAATGGTCATAATTATCAAAGTGCAGAATTCGTTTAATAATATAGAAGGAAATAAAAATTATTACAGAAAAAAACGGCAACATTCTAGCCAAGACTATATCGGCGGGGGCAAGCAATCGGAAAAGCCCGCGGCCAGCTTTTTGCCCCAGCTCATGCAAGCTCCAGAACTGATAAATAAAAAGAAAAGCTAACAAAAAGCTTAAAGCTCCCCAAATAAAGAATTCTTTATATCCGCTAGGATAGAATGTCAAATGCTTATAAAAAACAATCGAACATGCGATTACAATCGGGATAAGTAATATCGCCAAAATAACCTTCAAAACAGTTAAAATAAATTTTCCCATTTTAGACCTCTTTTTTAGATATTTTTTCTAGGCCATTCATATACGGCCTTAAAACTTTCGGGATAATTATATCGCCTTCCTTAGTCTGGTTATTTTCTAAAATTGCAATCATAGTCCTCGCGAGCGCTAAACCGGAACCATTTAAAGTATGGACCAATGTCGGCTTTTTTGTTTCCTTACCTTTAAATTTTATATTCGCTCGACGAGCTTGAAAGTCCTCAAAGTTAGAACAGCTTGAAATCTCAAGCCATTTGTTTAAACCGGCAGCATGCGCTTCCAAGTCATAACATTTCGCAGCGGCAAAACTTAAATCACCAGTCGCGAGCATTAATACCCGGTATGGAATATCTAAAAGCTGGCAAATCTTTTCAGCATTGTTCACTAGTTTTTCCAATTCATCATAGGAATTCTCCGGCTTAACAAACTTAACCATCTCGACTTTATCAAATTGATGGACACGAACCAGCCCACGGGTATCTTTACCGTATGAACCGGCTTCCCTCCGGAAACAAGGCGAATAAGCAGTGTAAAGAATCGGCAAGTCTTCTTCGTTTAAGATTTCATCACGGTGTATGTTTGTAACCGGTACTTCTGCCGTCGGGATTAGGAATAAATCATCGGCCTCCAAGCGGTACATATCCTCTTCCATCTTCGGAAGCTGTCCTGTACCCGTCATTGAATCGCGATTAACAACAAAAGGAGTAAAAACCTCGGTATAACCATGCTCGGAAGTATGCACATCCAGAAAGAAATTATACAAAGCCCGTTCTAAACGAGCCCCCGCCCCTTTATACAAAATAAAATGTGACCCCGTAATTTTGGTCGCTCTTTTAAAATCGATGATATCAAGGCTTTCGGCAAGTTCAATATGATTCTTCGGAGTAAAATTAAACTTTTTTTCTTCGCCCCAGCTACGGACAACTTTGTTTTTCTCCGGGCTTCCGACAGGAACAGACTCATGCGGCAAATTGGGTATGCTTAATAGAAACTTATTAACTTCATCTTGCAGCAATTTTGCTTCCGGTTCTAACTCAGAAATCTTCTGCCCGATTTCTTTCATTGCCGCTATTTTATCTTTGGCGTCAGCCTTGTTTTTAATCAAAAGCCCGATTTCATCACTGGCTTTATTCTTCTCGTTTCGTAAATCGTCGATCTTGGATTGAATGCCGCGCAATATTTTATCCTTATCCACAACTTTATCTAGATCGATTTTCACATTCTTGGCGGTTAAACCGCTTTTTACCAAATCTATTCTTTCCCTTATCAGTTTTATATCGAACATTGTTTCCTCTTAATTATTTTATTATTTTACAGCCTGGTTTTCATTTAGCGCTTCCCAGACGTATTCCATCAACACATTTCCCTTAATTGGTTTATTTATAAAGCTATCTCCGTCAGAATCAAAACAATCAATAATATTTCGGGGAGTATCCAAACTGGTTATGAATATAACCGGAATACGGCTTATACGGTCATCTTTTTTTAATATCTTGCACATATCCGTACCATTCATTAGCGGCATCTGACAGTCCAAAAGAATTAAATCCGGCTGGTTAAGAATTGCCGCCCTCAATCCCTCCTCGCCATTATTAGCATAAACGGTCGAAAAACCTTCCTTTTCAACAATGCGGCCGACTAATTTACGGTCCAGCTCATTGTCGTCGACAATCAATATTTTCTTTTTCGAATTTCCGCAATTACAATTGTTTTTTCGGTTAAATAAATTCAGTAATTTATCAAGCATTTCTCCTCCTAAATTAGAATTAAAAAAGAAACTCTAGGCAAATTAATATTCCTGCGCCAATAAAGAAAAATATTTCCCATCTTGTTATGTGATTAATATCCATATGCTTTTCGGCCCTGACGATTTGCCTAACCAAAGCATAAATCGCGACAAAAATCACATAATTCATAATTTGTTCGGTCGCCGCTAATTTAAGCAAGATTATTTGCGCAATTGCCCGTACCATAAAGCATATTGCGATTACAGCAATAAACCTTCGCAAGAATTCCATTCTCTTTAAGTTTTCGTAATTCATAAACTCTCCTTATTGCTCAAAGACATATTAATATAAGTAATTATAGCCGTCAATTGTTGTATCGAATTTTATGCCAGTGGAAAATAGGGACACACCATTAAAATAAATGGCGTCTGTCCCTATTTTCTTGAATCTTGCAAGGAAATGTTACCGGGGTTAAGCTTGTTTTTCTTTGAGCTTATTTATCTTGGAGTAAACCGGCAGTACGACAACAAACTCAGAACCCTTATCAATCTCAGAAATAACTTTTATATGCCCGTTATACCTTTTAACAATTTCATAGCTGACGCTTAAACCCAAACCCGTTCCTTGTCCGACAGGCTTAGTCGTGAAAAACGGGTCAAATATTTTCTCCAAATCATCTTTGCTAATTCCGCAGCCATTATCACTAATCGATAAACAGGCATCATTATTCTCCTTGAAAGCCTTGATAATGATTCGGCCGCGCTCTTTAATCGCTTGGCAAGAATTAATAAGCAAATTTAAAATTACCTGGCTCATCCTTTGTTTGTTGACTAAAATTGCCGGGATATCCCTAAAGTCAGCAATCAAATCCGCCTTCTTTTTAACTTCGCTTTCTATAATGTTTAGAACATTGTTTACAATATCTTCGTAATTTGTTACCTCGAGCGTATCTTCAGTTGAGCGTGAGAATGCGCCCAAATCGACGACAATCTTTTTTATTCTGTCTATACCGCTTTTGGTTTCGCTAAGAAGCTCCGGCAAATCACGAAGCATAAATTTCATTTTAACTTCTTTTTCCAAATCGTTTAATCTATGCAAATTGTCTTTCAAAAGACCGTTGGCACTTTTAGGCAAATCTTCATTGATAGCTTCAATTAAAGCATAAATATCATTAAACTTTTCGGAATAATTCTGGAATACTTCTAAATTATTGTTGATAAAACCCAAGGGGTTATTAATTTCATGCGCAACACCGGCAGCCAATTGCCCTAAAGCCGCCAATTTCTCAGACTGAACCAATTGCGCGTGAGTCTTTTCTAAATCATTATAAGCTTTTCTTAAATTCTCTTCGGCGTTCTTTATCTCGGTAACATCATGATTAACCCCGCGGTAACCGATAAATTTACCGTATTTATCAAATATCGGAGTTGCCGACGTTTCCAAGAAAACCTGTTTGCCTTCTTTTGAACCACTACAGCTAAGGAAATGCCGAATAACTGTTTTTTCCATAAAATGTTTTTCTATTTCGGCCTTATACATCTCCACTCTCTTCGGGCAATAAAAATCCCAATAATATTTCTTAAGCATTTCTTTGGGCTGAAAACCTAAAACTTTTTCAACCGCCTCACTGACATAGGTATAACGCCCATCTTTATCTACTTCAAAAATCCAATCGCCGGAACTCGCGGCAACGTCTTGAAACCTCTTCTGCTCTTCCTGCAAAACTTCCAAAGAAACAGTCGTCCGGTTTAAACCTTCCGCCATTTTATTAAAAGCCTCGCCTAAGTCTTTCAACTCATCGTTGGTATAAATATTAACGCGGGTGGTAAGGTCTCCTACTTCGATCTTCTCGGCCGCCCGGGAAAGAAGGTTTAAAGGCCGAGTTAAGTGACGGGATAAGAAACCGGCAATTAAAAGAATAATTATCAGCCCCATTCCCGCAACCAAAAGCACATAATTTTTTAAACCATTTATAATAGCCTTATTTTCAATATCGTCTTGAATAACAGCGATTTTCCATCCCTGCCCGGGATAATCTTTGTATCCATTAAGCGCAATAAAAGATACAACCTTGTCACTATTTCCTTCTCGGTAGACGAAAGAACCTTCTTCGGCATTTAATATTTTATCGCGAACTTCTTTGGGCTCGAATTTAGTTAATATCAAATCCTTATCCGAAGCAGCAACATAGTTACCTTTTTTATCAAAAACATACAAACGTCCGGTATACCCTTCTTTTACCTGGTCTACAATCTCCCAAATTTTGTTTAGATTAATTTGGCCACCCAATAAGGCTACAATTTTTTGATTATTATCATAAACCGGAGCAGTAGCAGTAACAACCACGCGATAAGGGGTAAGAACAATATGGGCCGGAGAAACCGCGCTTTCGCCTAATTTCGCTTTTTTATACCAATCTTTATATTTCTTCTGACCTTTATAATTATAGTCCGTGGACAATTGAACAATTCCGTCCAAACTAACTAAAGAAATGTCATCAAATAACTTATAATAGCCTTGGACTATTTTCATTTGTTCAAGCTTATCTTTATCTAAGCTGTACTGCGATTGCATTATCGGATTACGAGCTAAAAGTTTCATGTTGGCAAGCCCGCTGAATATTACGTTCTCGACTTCTTTCCCAACCTGGTCCAGCAAATGATGGAAATGAGAACGCACCAGCTCATCATGGCTTTTTTCAACATTCTTGATAATAAATAAAGAGGCGGCGACATACGGGATAACGACCGCAATTAAAAAGGAAATAATTAATTTTGATTTTAGATTAATTTTTAACATTAATTTGGATACTATTTACGGATATAACTGTAAATCCGATATCGCTTTGTTCCAAAACTGCAATACCGCCGGATCTTCTTTCGAAATGTCCGATAATGCCGGGAATTCGCATCTTCCCATCACCTCTTCATCCGGATAAATTGTTTTATCATTTAAAACCTCCGCAGACATGTATTTCTCAGCCGCTAAGTTACAATTTGCATACCATTCGTAATTAGCAGTCTCGGCGCTAATTTTGGGATCAAGCATATAATTGATAAATATTTCAGCGGTATATTTGTTCTCGGAATCACGCGGAACAATAAAATTATCGACCCAAACAACAGCGCCTTCTTCCGGAATAAAGTATTCCACGCTAGGATTCTTTTTTGAAGCACCTATCCCCTCTCCGCTATAAATTTGCGCCGCCCACAAATCCTCATTAATCATTTTTTCACGCAAAGTAATCGAGTCAAAATATCCGGCAACTATTTCTTTTTGGCTAAACATCTTGGACTTGGCTTCTTCCAACTCCAGCCTAGTTTTGGTATTGTATGAATATTTTAAAGATTTTAAGGTCGAACCTAAAACCTCGTTATACCCGTTTAACATCGCAATCTTCCCCTTATACTTCGGATCAAATAAGATTTGCCATGATTTAGAGCCGGTAATATATTTCTTATTGATTACAATTCCGGTGGTGCCCCAAAGATAAGGGACAGAATAAGTATTATCCCTGTCATAATTGGGATTTAAAAACTTTGGATTAATATTTTTGATATTTGGGATATTCTTATAATCAATCTTGGCAACTAATTTCATGCGGATAAGATCTTTAACTTGGTCGCCTGAAATTATTGCCAAATCATACCGGGCAGGATCAGATTCAACTCCGGCAATCATTTCATCTTCATTCTCGAAATTAAACATATTCACCTTAACACCAAACTTTTTTTCAAAGCCCTCAATTGCCGCTGAGTCGATATAATCTTCCCAGTTAAAAATGTTTAACTCGGGCGAAAGTTTATTTTCTTGGGCAAAAGAAAAACCAACAGAAATGATTGAAAGGAAAATTAAAGCAAGAAAAGTCTTTTTTGAAATGGAATTTACCATATATAAATAATAGCTTATATCTAACAAATTGACAAACAAATACTAGCCGGTTTTCTTTTAAAATAAAAAGTGATAAATTTAAATGGCTTTGCCTTGCGATGAGACAATTTTCTTATACTTACTACTAATTGCTAATTACTTAGTACTTCTTATGACTTCTCCTATCCTATTCTCCCTTAACTGGTTGATAAAAATTAAACACGCCTATTGACTTTTCATCAAATTGATATTATCTTTATATGAGATTGTTTAATTGAAGTTTATAATGCCTTTAGGAGGTTTTTATGTATATTGGACGAAAGATGCGGGAAATCAGGCAAGCCCAGAATATAACCTTAGAACAGCTTTCTGAAAAAAGCGGCGTTCAAATTGCCACCCTTAGCCGCATTGAAAATCTGCGCATGGTTGGCACTCTCGATAGCCATATCGCCATAGCCAAGGCCTTGAGCGTTGATGTAACCCAGCTCTATGCCGACATCGTAACTAAAGATAACCGCGTCGAAATCAAAACCGAAAAAGCCGATAAAGATGTTTTCGTTCACAGCGATAAATCTTCTTTTGAAATTCTGACCTCTAAAGCGCTGTCAAAAAAAATGATGCCGACCATGATTAAGATCGAACCAAAAGGCGCAACCAATAAAGAACAAAACAATTATGGCTCCGAAAAATTCATTTATATTATGGAAGGCAAAGTCGAAGTTGTTATCGACAGTAAAACCTACCCGATCGCTAAAGGCAATACCTTGTATTTCGACTCATCGTTTGAGCATTATTTTAAGAATGTCGGAGATAATTTAGCTAAAATATTATGCGTGGTTACACCGGTGAGCTTATAAAAAAGGAGTTTTTATGTCTAAGAAAATATTAATTATTGATGATGAAGAAGGAATCCGCGAATCGCTGAAATTAATCCTAGAAGATAACTATGATATTATCCTCGCCGAAAATCCTGCTCAAGGAATCGATATAATTGAGAAATCCAAAGATGTCTCCCTTATTCTTATCGATATAAAAATGCCAAAAATGAACGGCCTCGAAGCCTTAAAACAAATCAAAGAAAAAAGGCCTGATATAAAAGTGATTTTTGTTACCGGCTATAAATCAGTTGAAACTGCATCCGAAGCTGCGCATTTAGGCGCTAACGGCTATATCACCAAACCCTTCAAACCAGCGGAAATTTTAGAAGCAGTCAAAAAGAATTTCTAAGGAATAATAACACCATTTGTTCCTTCCCCCTTGTGGGGAAGGCTAGGTAGGGGGAAACTTTATTTTCACCCTTCCCTAACCCTTCCCATCAAGTGAAGGGAAACTACCTATTATTTCTCTTTTCATTCGGGACACATTCTGAGTTACTTTATGGAACATGTCCCTTAAAAACACTTATCGCTTCTTCTGAGCACTGATCACTGACCACTGACCACTGATCACTGTTCTAAATCTTTTCCCACTTAATTAATTCGACCATTGCCTTGGCGGCTTTGGGATGGAATTGCGTGCCGGAATTATTCTCAATCTCTTGCATCGCTTTTTTAAAAGACAGGGCTTTACGGTAAGGACGGTCGGTTGTCATCGCGTCAAAGGCATCAGCGACGGAAATTACCGCGGCTGTCATCGGAATTTTATCATTCTTTAATCCCTCCGGATAACCGCTTCCGTCATAATGTTCGTGGTGGTAACGAATACCGTCGATTATTTCTTTATGCAATCCCAACGGCATAATAATATCCGCGCCGCGATTGCTGTGCTCTTTCATAATGTCATGCTCGGGCTTGGTCAGCGCGCCTCTTTTGTTCAAGATTTCTTCCGGCGCTCCGATTTTGCCAATGTCATGAAGAAGGCTCGCGATATATAAATTCTCATAAAAACTCTCCGGGAATCTGGTCGTACCGTTATTTTCCATCTGATGCGCAATTGCCTCAGCGTATTTTGTAACCCGTTCAGTATGCCCGTGAGTATACTTATCCTTGGCTTCGATTGTGGAACCCAAAACCGCGATAGTTTGCAAAAACAGTTTCCGGCTTTTATCCGCCTCTTCTTTTAATCCTTCAAACAACTGGGCATTACGGATAGCCATCGCCGCATCCGACGCTAAAGCCGCAAAAAAATTAAGTTCTTCCTGCTCGAATTTTCCGCCGTCAATTTTCTCGCCCAACAAAAGGACAGCCATAAGCTTATCCTGATAATAAGCCGGAACGCAAGCGTCAGTATTCAGCATTTGCATCTCTTCGCTGACATTATGCAGTAATTCTTTCACCTCCATCGCTTGGCCGTTACCCAGCAAAGATTCGCGCCAAATAAGACGGTTAATATCATCACAAACAAGCGCGTTTCTATCAACGGTTAATGGACGGTATTCTTTGGTATTAAATATCTTTATAATTGGGCTTTCATGGGTAAATTTGGCAAAGTTCTTTGGGATTTTAATACCAATAAGCCCGCGGGAAATATTTAAGATATAGGCATTCTGAACCGGGTCAAATAAAAGCATGGCCGCATGTTTAATCTGAAGTTTGTTGACGAGCATTCTGATAATAAGGTTTATCAGTAATTTCGGGTCATGAATCATTATCATGCCCTTTGAAGCGGATTCAAGTTCTTTTTTAAAATCAATTTTCATTTTTTCAGTGTTCAGTGTTCAGTTTTCAGTGTTCAGGGTTTCGCGGCGAGTGTTCTCTGTTCGGCGCAGGTCTCCGTTCTCTGTTCGGCGCGGGTCCCCGTTTTCTGTTCGGCGCAGGTCTCTGTTCTCTGTTCGGCGCAGGTCTCCG
>JAKLDK010000159.1 GCA_022703565.1 Candidatus Omnitrophota bacterium | reverse complement strand
AGGCTACATCCAATATTTGCACCAATGTCGCTTTATGCGCGATTCAATCAGTTATTTATATGTCTTTGATTGGCAAGAATGGATTTAAAGATTTAGCGAAGGTTAATTTTGAAAAAGCTGAGTTTGCTAAAGATTTAATTGGCAAAATTAAAGGTGTTGAAGTTAAGAAAAGTTCGCCGACATTTAATGAATTCACATTGTTTATAAAAGGGAAAGATTCCTCCGAGATTGTTGAAAAGATGATTGAAAAAGGTTTTGCCGCCGGATTTCCGTTGGGGCGTTATTATAAAGATATGAAAGAATATATGATTGTGGCGGTAACAGAAAAAAGAACAAAAGAAGAAATAATTAATTTTGCTAAAGCTTTAGGGGAAGTAATATGCAGTTAATTTTTGAAAAAAGCGTGAAAGACCGGCGCGGATTTTTAACATCCCGATGTGATGTTGATATTAAAGCCGATATCCCGGATAAATATAAACGCAAAACAGAAAACCACTTGCCGGAAATGAGTGAACTGGATGTTGTGCGTCACTATACGCAACTTTCGCAAAAGAATTATTCAGTTGATACTAATTTATATCCGCTCGGTTCCTGTACGATGAAATATAATCCTAAATTTACTGAGGCGGTTGCCCAGATTCATGGTTTTGCTGATTTGCATCCATTGCTGCCGCAGCTAAAAAAAGGCGAACGTTTTACTCAAGGTGCTTTAGAAGTCCTTTATGAAATGGATAGATTATTGTCCGAAATTACTGGTATGGATGCCTTCACAATGCAACCTTTGGCCGGGGCGCATGGGGAATTGACCGGTGTAATGATGATGGCCGCTTATCATAAAGCTAAGGGAAGTAAGAAAAAATATATTATTGTTCCGGATGCTGCGCATGGTACCAATCCAGCTTCGGCGACAATTGCCGGGTATGAAACAATTTCTGTCCCTTCTAATAAGAATGGTGTAATTGATTTTGACGAATTAAAGAAAGCTTTGAATGAAGAAGTGGCAGGTTTGATGCTTACTTCTCCTAATACGCACGGAATTTTTAATTCGCAGATTGATAAGATTGCGAAGTTAGTACATGAAGTTGACGGAATTTTATATTACGATGGCGCAAATTTGAATGCGATTATGGGAAAATGCCGTCCCGGTGATATTGGTTTTGATGTGGTGCATGTCAATTTGCATAAAACTTTTGCGACCCCGCACGGTGGAGGCGGCCCAGGTTCTGGCCCGGTTGGAGTTAAAGAAAAGTTAATACCTTTTTTGCCAATATCACGAGTTGTTAAAAACAAGGATAAATTTTTATTAAATTATGATTATCCGCAATCAATCGGATATATTTCTTCTTTCTACGGTAATTTCGGAATTATTTTGCGGGCTTACGCTTATATTATGATGATGGGCAAAGAAGGGTTGAAGACTGTAAGCGAACAGGCTGTTTTGAACGCTAATTATATTAAAGAAAAATTAAAGAATGTTTATCATTTGCCTTATGACCGGGTTTGTATGCATGAGTGTGTATTTTCAGCTTCAAAGCAATCTGAGCGGGGAGTGCATGCGATTGATATTGCTAAATATTTAATTGATCAAGGTATGCATCCACCGACGGTTTATTTTCCCTTAACGGTAAAAGAGGCGATTATGGTTGAGCCGACGGAAACTGAATCAAAAGAATCGTTAGACCTTTTTATCGAAACAATGATTGCCGCTGATAACTTAAGCAAGACTGATCCGGAAAGTTTTCACTCTTTGCCTAAAACCATGCCAATTTTACGTCCGGATGAAGTAAAAGCCGCCAGAGATGTTAATGTGAACTTCTTTAAACAAAAATGATTATAAAGAATAATTCTTTTACCAATCTCGAAGATAATATTTTGTATGATGATGTTCTCCTCCATTTAGCTCAAAAGAATGAATCTGAAGAAATCTTAAGGTTTTGGGAAGTTGATGACTATGCGGTTGTTTTAGGCAAGATATCAAGAGAAGAAGATGATGTTTATGCTGATAAAGCGTTACAAGATAACGTGAAGATTATCCG
>JAKLDK010000158.1 GCA_022703565.1 Candidatus Omnitrophota bacterium | reverse complement strand
AAAGTAGTGGCGTGTTTTTTTCTTCATTTTGTGCATTTATATTAACTTCGTGTTTTAGCAGCAGTTTTACATTTTCCTTATGACCACTCTGTGCGGCAAAAATCAAAGGCGTATATTCATTATCCATTACTGGATCGGGATCGGCACCATTGTTAAGTAGAAGCTCAATAATGGCAGGATTATTATTTAAAGCTGCAGCATGAAGAGCAGTTGCTCCATGGGTCTCTTTTAAGTTTGGATCAGCTTTATTTTCCAGGAGATATTTTACTATGTCGTAATGGCCTCCTTCGCTAGCTACCATCAAAGCGGTTGCACTGCTTTCACTATTTCTTGGAACATTTATGTTTATTCCTTTACTTAATATCGTTTTAACTTTTGCAAAATCTCCCGTATATGCTGCAACTATTAGTTCTTCGGCAAGTTGATCTTGCTTTATAGAGAGTCTTGCCTGATTCGTTTCGGAAGTATCTTTATTACAGCCCGGGCAGAAGCCAATTATTGTTATCGCAGTCGCGATCAAAAAAGCGGCAGACAAATTTCTGGCAAAATTGGGTTTGAAGTAATCACGAGAAAAGCTCATCAGCGGCAGAATCTTCATCGAAATCCCCAGCATGGCATTATCTGTGTCGCTAACATCAACTCCGATAGCATCTTGGACCAAAGCTTTTGCTTGAAATATTATAGCATCACTGGTAAAACGGTTTATTCTAGATAAATCTATTGGATGCCTATTTGTATCCGCTGCTGTTTCAATAAGCTCAAAGGAGTATTCTTCTCTGGCAATTTTTTTAACTAAATCCAATGTTTCTCTGTATGCATTAAGATCAGGCGTTAGCCAAGATATTGCTAAATGCCCGTCCTCTTTTAAGTGTCCCAAAGCGGCCCTTATAACTTCCGGAACATTTCTTGTATCATCTAAGACATTTAATAAAGTGACGAGGTCAAATTTTATGCCTTCAAGTTCCTCAGCTTCTTCTATCTTTTTATTAACAGTTTTAATCCTTTCTCCAAGCAGGCTAAACGCATCGATTCTTATGCCATTTTTATCTTTAATTCTTCTTAAATCATTGAAAATTGCCATGAATAAGGTAGAAAATTGTGTTGGGTTATATTCGACAAAAGTAGTTTCAGTATTATCTCCGAAAATAATTCCGGTTAACCCTAATATTGGTTGACCGCCGGAGCCGATTTCCAAGATCTTTTGGCCGTCTTTAAACCCAATATGCCGAAGCAAATCTATTTGTTGTTGCCAGTCTGCAAAATAATCAGCTTCTAAGGTAAAATCATTAAATTTAACTTCATTACCCAGCATGGCATTATCAACGATAATGTAATTTACGGAAGAGGCTTCTATCATTTCAGATTCTTCGCCGATAATTGCTTTTTCATATGTCCCGAAAATCCCGGAGAAAAATATTGTCGAAACAAGCCCGCGCCTTGAGACAATTGTCAAAAGGTCGCCTTTTTTAATTTTGCCGGCTTGAACTGCGTCGCTGAATTTAAGAAAATCGCCGTAAAAATTACTGCCCGGTTTTCCTTTCTCTAGAATTAGTGTAAATAAAAGGTCTATTGTCGGGAGGATTGCTTCGCGTTTTAAGAGGATGCTTCTAATTTCATCCCAATTGTTTTTGACAAAATCAACATCATTTGCCAGAATATTTTTCACCTTATCGAGGTAAGTGCGTATTGATTCAAAATTATTCTGATATCCGGGATAAGTTAAAAATCCTGTATCAATTAAACCCAGGATTAGTTGATTAGAACTTGGCGGAAATGCTAATAGATCATGAACTTTCATTCCCCATTCCAGTTTGTTTCTATTAGCAATCTTTTTCTGAACTGCGTGGGCAAAACTTTTTAACTGGTTATCGTTTAACTTTTCTAGTTTAACTGTCCAATCAGTTGTAATGGCTTTTTTATCCATTAGGCCTAAAGATGTCCCGGCAACTTCTTCTGTACCCGGAATTAAGAATGGTTCAAAACTTTGGTGCGAATTAAGCTCGACTAATAATTCAACTGCATCCGGACGCCAAATTTCTTCTTTGGCAAACGATAACAAATCTTTTAAATAATACCCAGCATCTGTCCTTAAGAATTCTTTGACCTGTCTTTCGGCTTCGGCTTGGGAAAGCATGGCCGGGTCGGTTCCCGAAGGTTCGACCCTAACTTTTGATGTAAACCTTTCCCCGGTTGCGGCGTCTAATTTACGCGGGTCGGCGTTGGGG
>JAKLDK010000157.1 GCA_022703565.1 Candidatus Omnitrophota bacterium | reverse complement strand
GGTTTTCAAATTGATTGCAAATATCGTTTCCGCAAGGAACACAAATAGGGACATTATAAACCGTATTTTCTCCGGCCAGGTCACAACTACCATCGAAAAACTCTACTCCGCAACGTTTAACTAACCCTTCGCAACATTCTACATCCTGCCAAGCATAAGCTAAATCACCACACTGCGCCGGTTCTTTTAACATTTTTTCGTAACATACTGGCTTATCATTACACCCCTGAAGAATTGCACAGCGGTCGGTAGGACAATTTTCCGCCTCAATTGCGACACAATCTAAAGGCATACACTCCTGCACGCAATTATCAATGGTGGATTCTTTAGAACATCCCAAAAAACACAATCCCGCGGGGCAAGAGGCTGTTTCTTTATATTGTTTTTGGCAATCAATCTGAATTTTCTCTTCTTTCTTTTCACCTTTTAACTCTTCAGCACAAAAAGTATTGGCACTAAAGGCAAAAATCAACAAGCCCAATAAGGCTGCCATCACAATATTTTTCATATTATTACCTCTCAGATTGTTTAAACGAAATAGACGTTTATTCTCTCGACCTTCTTGTCACGGATATCTCTTGAATATGGCTCAAGTATCTCCGCCGAATCAATCGTAATAGGTTTCCCCTTTGAGGTATAAAATATTTCAATTTTATTTATTTTACAATTCGAAGAAAAAGTATTTTTTCGTTTTGAATTACAATATACAACCAATGTCGAGCCCAAGAAATTAACAGCGCAAGTATTGGCTGGCAAAGAAATCTCTTTCCAGGCGCCATCGATAGTTCGATATTTAACATTTCCGGCTTTTAAGGTGAACAACCGCTTATCTAACTTTGGGTCAAAAGACAAAATTAATTTGCCGTTACTATCAACCTTAAAAGGATTGCTACCAAAATTCATCAGTAGCCACATGTGTACAAACTCGGCAGTACTACCGGATAATCTGGCAACAAATCCCTGCCCATGCAAAGATTTGTCTTCATGAGCGCTGCTAACTAAAAATGATGAATTCTCTAAAGTATTGCGGCCATAAACTTCCGGATCCTGGAACGGTATCAAGCAATTATGGATGTTCTCATAAAATTCTTCACACAAATTATTCTTTAATAATTCGAAAATATATTTATATTCCATATGCAGCCAAATCGACTCATTCTCCAGCCATCCCGATGGAAATATCCGAGCACGTCCTATTTCCTCGCTTTCAGAACCCAAAGGAGCATTTACTTTATACATCTTTAGCTTTGAATCATAAATTCTACTATTTTTAACTAATTTGTAAATCTTAGCAGCATCCTTTGTATCAACCACTCTAAGATAATGGACATAACCTTCCAAAAATAAAGGCAGGCTATGCCTTTTAAACTTTAAAGGACGTACAAACGGATGCGCTTCATTCTTTGTTTTCTCAAGCAATTCATGTTCAACAACTTCATGATAAAAGTATGTTGATAGGTTTCCTTTTTTATCTTTTGCCAATTCTATTGACTGGCCAGTCTTCTTAACTAAATTCTTTAAAAACAGGTCTAACTCGGGTTTGGAAAACTTTTTTTCTGCCCCAGAAATTCCGTCTCTAATCTTTTTACGATAAAGCTCTTTAATATCATTTGATTTCTTCCAATAGCTCAGAGGATTTTCTTCCGTAGACATCACATTGTTAAGGCCGACACAAAAGTCACAAAGCTCTTCATAAAGACTTATCATATAATCACCGTCGATTTTCATATCTTCTAGGGACTTTTGTAAAAACTTAGCTAAACGATTAATTTCGATTGTTTCGCAAATCGACGAACCAAGCAAACCCGGCAGGCCGTTTAAGGCATCGTACCAGCTTGGCTTATCCGCTTCCATCTCAACGCCTACTCCGCTAGGATCTAGGCTGGCAATCTTGTTGGATAGGACACATAATAACTTAGTCGTCAAATTGGTGTGATAAACTGAGCCTGTCCCATTATTTATCCTTAACTTATTGCCATTATTTTCCGAGAGCTTATGTTCTTTCTGGTGAGCAACTGACTTATATTGCCGCACACCTCTGCTCGTTAAAACATATCGATGTTCTCTTGGTAAAACATAATGACCGTTATGAAAGAACGTGAATTCTTTATTATCCAGCAATATATTTCTTAATTCTTCCGGATAGATAGCAAGGTAGCTCTCAATCAAATCTAAATTATAAGTCCAATGATCCGACCAAAACCCTTCGCCATGTTCAGCTAATTCATGTTTA
>JAKLDK010000156.1 GCA_022703565.1 Candidatus Omnitrophota bacterium | reverse complement strand
ATCTCACTTAGCGTCTTAAAAGATCAAAACGGAAACGTCACTAACGCTATCGGCTTCATGAAAGATATAACCGAACGTAAAAAAGTTGAGACCGAAATCCAAAAAACATTTAAGTTGCGCGATGATTTCTTAAGCATGGTCGCTCACGAGCTTAAAACACCGATAACTGCGGTTCAGGGTAGTATCGGCATAATCTTAGACGGCTCAGCTGGAAATATAAATGAAGAACAAAAAGATTTTTTAAATACCGCGAAAAAAAACCTTGATCGGTTGGATTTCTTAATAAATGACGTAATCGATTATCAAAAGCTAGAAATGGGCAAGGTAAAGTTTGATTTTAAAGAAATAAACATTAACGAGCTTATTGAAAAAGTAAAGGCCAACTTGAAATCTAATGTTGAGAATAAGGGACTTTATCTAGAAACAAAATTACAAAACAACCTGCCAAGTGTTTTATGCGACCGGGAAAGAATTGAACAAGTAGTAACACTCTTGATTGATAATGCCAGAAAGTTTACAAAAAAAGGCGGAATCACCGTAACGTCATCCTTACATCAAGGGGTAGTCTGCGTTTCAGTACGCGATACCGGGGTAGGAATAAAACAAGAAGACTTGCCCAAGCTATTCAAAATCTTTGGCCAATTAACTACATCTGCCCGTCGTGAGACTGGCAATACCGGGTTAGGCCTCGTGATCGCTAAAAGTATTATCGAAAAACACAACGGTAAAATCTGGGTAGAATCAAAAGAAGGCGAGGGAAGTGCTTTTTATTTCCTGTTAGCCGCTAAGAAATAACTAACCGATTTAAATCATCCATTAATTTAACATTTGTAACAATGCATTATAAAGCGAGATATTGGCAAGAGATTTCCCCTGATGTTATACAATGCCAGCTATGCCCCAAAAACTGCATCCTGAAAGAAGGACAAAAAGGCTTTTGCTTAGTGAGGCAAAATATCTCCAACGAATTAATTTTAACAACTTACGGGCTTTGCAGCGGATTAGCAATTGACCCCATCGAAAAGAAACCTTTATACCACTTTTATCCGGGATCAGAAATACTATCTTTTGGTACTATCGGCTGCAATTTAGGATGTAAATTCTGCCAAAATTGGGATTTAAGTAAAAATGACAATTTAAAAAGAGCGTCTGTCGCGGCTTCTCCCCAAGATATCGCAGCTCAAGCGAAGAAATACAATTGCCGCTCTGTTGCCTTTACCTACAATGAGCCTTCAATATTTGCTGAATACGCGATTGATACCGCGATAGAATGCCATAAAATTGGAATCAAAACCTCCGCGGTAACATCCGGATATATCCAAGGCCTCGCCCGGGAAGACTTTTATAAACACATCGACGCTGCCAACGTAGATTTAAAAGGATTCTCAGAAGGATTTTATCAAAAATATTGTGCCGGCGATTTAAACACCGTTTTAGAAACACTAATTTACATTAAAAACCATACTAATGCCTGGCTGGAGATAACCAATCTCTTAATCCCGGGGATTAATGATTCAAAAGATGAAATTGAAGGTATGCTTGACTGGATTAAAATCAATTTAGGTGTTTCGGTTCCGCTTCATTTCACGGCATTTCATCCTGACTATAAAATGCTTGATACAAAACCAACCGATAAAAACATTTTAACCTTTGCCCGTAAAGTTGCAACGGACAAGGGTATTAAATATGTTTACACGGGTAATTTAATAGACGCCGAAGGCTCGAGCACATACTGCGCTAAATGCCAATATCAACTTATCAAAAGAACATACTTTAAAATAACTGAGAATAATCTACAATATAATAAATGTCCAAAATGTAACACAATCCTCGAGGGTTTTTATGCTTAAAATAATCAGCTGGAATGTAAATGGTATCCGGGCAATAGCAAATAAAGGTTTCTTAGATTGGTTAAGAAAAGAAAACCCGGACATATTATGCCTGCAAGAAACAAAGGCCGAACCGTCGCAACTCTCAAAAGACTTGTTAGAACCTCCTGGCTATAAAACCTACTGGGCCTCAGCTGAAAAAAAAGGATATAGCGGAGTTGCCATATTTACTAAAAAAGAACCAAAGAATATAACTATTGGCCTAGGAAAAAAAGAATTTGACTCAGAAGGCCGGACATTGATCGCTGATTACGGAGAATTTGTATTATTTAATATTTACTTCCCGAATGGAGGCGCCGAAAACAAACGCGTACCTTTTAAACTAAAATTCTATGATTGCTTCTTAAAGAAAATAGATAACCTAAAAAAGGAAGGTAAAAGAATTATTTTTTGCGGTGACGTTAATACTGCCCATAATGAAATCGACCTCTCTCGGCCAAAAGAAAATGTAAAAAATACTGGATTTCTTCCGGAAGAACGCGCTTGGGTTAACAAATTTGTCAATAACGGATTTATTGATACCTTCC
>JAKLDK010000155.1 GCA_022703565.1 Candidatus Omnitrophota bacterium | reverse complement strand
GTGAATTTCTTCTGCGCGATTCCGTATTCTTCGGAGTATTTTTTATTAAAAAAGTTTATAAACTGCCCCACATCTTCCCTGCGCTCCCTTAAAGGCGGAACGTTAAATTCAACCACGTTTAGCCTGTAATACAAATCTTCCCTAAATTTCCCCTCTTTCACAAGCGTAGATAAATCTTGATTTGTAGCAACAATGATTCGGGCATCGGCTTTCCGGGTCACATTATCACCGACTCGCTCAAAAACACCATCTTGCAAAACCCGAAGAAGCTTAACCTGCAGGGTCGGAGGAAAAGAATCAATCTCATCCAAAAAAACTGTGCCGCCTTTGGCATATTCGAAACGCCCTTCCTTATCCCTGATTGCGCCGGTAAACGAACCTTTAACATGGCCAAAAAGCTCGCTTTCAAGAAGAGTTTCGGAAAGAGCCCCACAGCTCACCTCAACAAACAAATTATTTTTTCTATTTTGGTCATTCTGATGAATAGCCTTAGCGACCAAACCCTTGCCAGTCCCACTTTCGCCAGTTATCAGAATAGTCGCATTTGTCGTCGCAACAGAATCAATAATATTATATACATTCTGTATCTTGGCGCTTCCTCCTATCATACCGAAATAATGCTGTCTTTCACCCCTGGCCAGCATATCTTTAAGGGCTTTGTTCTCGGAAAGCATACTTCTTTTTTCTTCAATCTTCTTAATAATGATCTTTATCTCATCATCATTGATCGGCTTAGTAATATAATCATAAGCTCCTTTTTTCATCGCATCGACTGCAATTTCTATCGAGCCATAACCAGTGATTAAAATAACTTCGATATCCGGATACTTCTTTTTAATATCAGTTAGTAATTCAAGGCCGCTTTTACGAGGCAACTTGTAATCAGAAATCACAACATTTATATTCTTATGTGAAATTATATCTAACGCTTCCTCGGCGGTAGGAGCCATAAAGACATTATATCCTTGTATGCGAAGCGTCTCATATAAAGATTCCCGGATAAGGGGCTCATCGTCCACAACAAGCAATCTTAAAGCATTCTTTGTATTTGTAATCATTCAATCCCTACTGTTGGTAAAATTATTTTAAAAGTAGTGTTTTTGCCTGGTTTGCTCTCAACTTCTATGCTGCCGTTATAAATTTTTACTATTTCATATACGATAGTTAACCCTAAGCCGCAACCTTTCCCAAGGTCTTTAGTTGTGTAAAACGGCTCAAATATTTTCTCAACTTCTTGCTCGGGAATACCTTTCCCGGTATCTACAATCTTAATTTGAATTAAATCGCCTTCTAAGTTGGCACTTACTGTTATTTTCCCGCCATCATCCATGGCATCAATGGCATTACGTAAAAGGTTAACAAATATCCGCTCTAACCCCAAATCAATAATCGGCGGCAGCCCTTTCGCAATAGACTTTTCCACTGAAATATTCTTGCATGAAAGCTCTGTTTTTAAAGAATCCAAAGAAAGTTCCAGGGCCTTTGCTAGGTCAATCTTTTCGTTTTTTACTATACCAGTACGAGAACAAGACAAAAGATTTCTTACAATGCCCGCCATTCGATTTAAGCCATACTTTATCTCGAGCAAATATCCCCGGACAATATCATCATCTTTCAAATGCTCTAAACAAAGATTGGTATAACGCAAAACTCCATCCAACGGATTATTGAACTCATGGGCTATCCCGCCAGCCAACTTTCCAATGGAAGCCAGCCTGTCCTGTATAAAAATATGCTTTTTCAGATGTTCTGCTTTTTGATCACTTTGTATCAGGCGAGTTTTTAAGTTTTGCGCCTCTCTCACAACTTTTTCTAGTTTCTTATACAATTCTAATCTGCGGTAATTAAGAGCAATTTGAATGGAAAGAAAATCTAACAACTGGATTTCTTCTTCCTTGAAACGGCTTCCGGATTCCTTATCCGTAATATTAATAACCCCTAATAACTCATCTTTAACCAGTAAAGGAGCGCAAATAAAAGAATTGGTACTATAACTGCTCCGCGGCTTATAATTCTTAAATCTCTTATCCGACGCAATATCCTCAACAAATATCGGCTTTTTCATTTCCGCTACTTTACCGACGAAACCTTTTCCAAAACTCTTTGTTAGCTGATTTTCATCTTTTCTTTTCATGCCCTTTGAAACCTTCAAAACCAGGACATCCTCATCTTCTTTCAGTATATAAATAGAACCCCGGCAGGCGCCAAATAAATCCATGATCTTGCTCAAAGAAACATCCAAGAGTTCATCTGAAGTTGAGACAGAATTAACAGCCCCGCACACTTCGTTAACCTTATTAAATAAATCAGATTGTGATACACCTTCTAACAATGATGTTGCCCCCATTTTCTACTTACCGCTATTAACTGCTTCTACTTTATCAGGACTAGACTTTATTTCTTCTAACTTAACAATAAGTTTTTCTAATAAAGCCGATAACTGATGCTTGGGATAGGCAGAAACAAA
>JAKLDK010000154.1 GCA_022703565.1 Candidatus Omnitrophota bacterium | reverse complement strand
TCGTTCCAAATCTCCTAATGATGATATGGAGGCGCAAGGAGCGTTAGGATTTAATGCGATGGGTATAAAAGCCGGTGGTGGCGCAAACACCGAGCGTTTATATAAATATGGTGCTATTTTGTTAGTCATGACTGAGATGCAAAAAAGAGCTAAACAGATAGTCGGAGAAATGGCTCAAGCAAATCCACAAGTAGAAGGTGATCTTGATACCATAATTGATCAGCTTGAAATAACTAACGTAATTGCTTGGGAAGAATCAACTAATGCGGGTATTCCGACAGTTGCAGTTCAAGTATCATTTGGCCTTCCTAACAGCGAAAAGTATGCTGATATGTTTACTGTTCGGGGCTCAACTCCGTTAGGAACATCAGCTGGTACGGGTGAAGCTATTCATTTAATTGATAGCATGATATATCCGAGTCAAGTTAAGAACGCTGTTGCTTTAGCAAAATTATTTGATCGTAAAAAAGATGGGACTTTACGTTTTAAGGATAAGCTATCCCAAGAAGAAGTTGACGCATATAATGATGCGGAATTAAACGAGCTTTTCCGTCGGTCTTTAAGATATGGCGGAAAAGGTAATTTAAATGCAGTAGATAATGTTTACAATGATATTGCTGTTGCGTTTAAAAGTTTGAAGTTAAGCGATATCGGAAGTATTGAGAATATTGATAGAACATTGCTAAAAATTGAAGAAAATAAAGCCCGCGAAAGAGGTCAGCTTGCCTCTGATGCGACAACCGAACAAAGAATCGCAGTTATGCAAAGAAAAGCAAACATTGGTATGAATGTTATTCTTTCGCAATCTTTAGCTGCGGCTAGGCTTGTTGCGGCAGTTCAAGGTAAAGACCTTTGGCAATTAATTAGAGAAACAGCCAAAACAACAATGGCCAAAACTATTGCTAAAAATGGCGGGGTTGATATTTTGCCGGAGGAAATAGCTTCAAAGGTAGAAGTGAGAGAAGGTGAAGACTTGGCAACTGCTTTACAAAATCTTCCTTATGATGACCTTGTTATTGGCTTACAGGAAGTTAGAAAAAATAAGCCAGCTGATAGAAAGTTGTATGAGTTATTAAGAGAAAATTTAGATGTTTATAGGGCTTATTCAGATAAGGCGATGGTAGCAAACGTGCCGGAGGATAAAAACCTCGGTGGTATCTATCTTAATCCGAAGTTATTGGATATGCAGATTAAAAGAGATGGAAATGGTGTCCCGCTTCCTCTTATTAATCAGTCTTTGAAAAATATGAAAATCGAAGGGTTTATTCCGGTTATCATAAATATTCAGCCGGTTGGCAATTTACCTTTGATTTTAGGATTAGGCGAAGGTAATGATGATACTCAAAATAGTGTAATAAGCGAGAAGTCATTGCCTAAAAATAAAGTTGAAAGAATTTCATTCGCTGAAGTTGAAGAGGCAAATGCCTTGTAATTGATTAGTAAAACAAGAAAGCGATAGGGGAGAAATCACCTATCGCTTTTCTTTTCGGGTAGGACAGAATTTAACGATATAAAACAATGCTGAATAAGAAATTTAAAAAACTTATTTCCGAGAATAATAAAACAAGAATTCTTGTATTTTGTTTAGTAGCTAATTTTCTTCTTGCTAGTTTCTCTCCTTATTTAATTTACGCTCAAGCTGAGATAACGCCGGCCTTAGATTTGCCGCTTCCGGGCGCTCCAGTTAACTTGAGTGCTCAATTTAATCCAGCGGTAATTTCCGGTATTAGTTTCAACTCAGGAAATCCTTTCGAATTTACATTCTTTATTGATAGCGGCGATGAGAATTTCAATAGCGATGAGTTAAAAATAGAAGCACAGAGGCTTATTAATTACTTCTTAGCTACATTAGCTATACCTGAAGAACAACTTTGGGTCAATTTGTCACCTTATGAAAAAAATAGAATTATTCCTGAATCTTTGGGGCAAACCGAGCTGGGGCGCGATTTATTGGCTCAAGACTATATCTTAAAACAGCTTTCCGCAACATTATTTAATCCTGAGGGTGAATTGGGCGGGAAATTCTGGGAGTTGGTCAATTCCAAATACGGTATTTCAGAAATACCGGCAAGTAATTTAAGTAAGATTTGGATTGTGCCGGAAAAAGCGGACATTTATATCGAAGGCAAGAATGTGTTTATTGCTGATAGCCGCTTAAAGGTTATGTATGAGGATGAATATAGGGAAATGAGCAATGACAGCGATTCAAGCGGATTTGTAAAGAATGACACGGTTAACAAAGCGATAAAGGAAGTTATAATTCCGGCAATTGAAAAAGAAGTTAATAAAGGTAAGAATTTTGCTGTATTGAGGCAAATTTGTAATTCAGCAATTCTAGCATCATGGTATAAAAAGAATTTAAAGAATAATATCCTTTCTAAAGATTATGTCAATAAAGAATATGTCGAGGGAATTAAAATTGATGATACTAATGTTACTAATGAAATTTATGCGCGATATATAAAGGCGCTTGAAAAAGGAGTTTATAACTTTATTAAGGAAGAATATGATCCGAAGCATCAA
>JAKLDK010000153.1 GCA_022703565.1 Candidatus Omnitrophota bacterium | reverse complement strand
ACGGAAATGCTCAAGGGTTTTAAAGAGCTTCAGCCTGTGGTGTTTGCGGGGATCTTTCCCACCAATAGCAATGACTATGAAAACCTTCGGGATGCAATGGATAAGCTGCGCCTCAACGATAGCAGCTTCAAATATGAGCCTGAAACCAGTCAAGCTTTGGGTTTTGGTTTCCGCTGTGGATTCTTGGGCCTTTTGCACATGGAAATTGTGCAAGAGCGATTGCAACGTGAATATGACCTTAATTTGATCCTAACGACGCCAAGCGTTAAGTATAAAGTTGTTAATAAGAACGGAGAAACTATTGATTTAGATTGTCCGGCGGCTTTACCGGATAGTTCGCAAATAGCTAAGATTGAAGAGCCGTATCTTTGTGTTTCGATTTATTCTCATGTTGAATATATGGATAAAGTAATTGAATTGGCAAAAAGAAAAAGAGGAATTTTTGTCAAAAGCGAATATGTTTCTGATAGAATGAAAATAATTTTTGACATTCCTTTGTCGGAAGTTATTGTTGATTTCAATGATTTGGTTAAGTCGATGACCCGAGGCTATGGTTCGATTGATTATCGGTTTAAAGGTTATCATGAAGCTTCAATTTCAAAGTTGGATATTCTAATTAATGACAAGATTTGCGATGCTTTTTCTTGCTTAGTGCATAAAGAAAGTGCTTACGAAAAAGGTTTAAGCTTAGTATCGAAGTTAAAGGAGTTAATCCCGCAACAGCTCTTTGAGGTCCGTGTCCAGGCGTCTTGCGACGGGAGGATAATTTCTAGTGCCAGAGTAAAGGCAATGGGTAAAAATGTTACCGCCAAATGTTACGGCGGAGATATCACGAGAAAAAGAAAACTTTGGGAAAAACAAAAAGAAGGGAAGAAAAAATTAAAGCAGATAGGTAATGTGGAAATTCCGCAGGAAGCTTTTATCGCTGCTTTAAAATTATAACTATGGAAAATAATACTAAGAAAACTCGTTGGATAGATCACGTCAAAAGAGAAGCTAAGGAATGGATTCAATCCTTTGTTATTGCATTTATTATCGCGATGTTTATACGCACGTTTTTTATCCAAGCTTTTAAGATTCCCAGTGGTTCAATGATTCCTACTCTTATCCATGGCGATAGGCTGATGGTGAATAAACTGCGTTATGGGCCCAAGGTCCCTTTTTCTAAAAAAAGGCTTCCTGGATTTTCGAAGATAAGAAGGGGAGATATTATAGTTTTTATCTATCCCGAAGACCCAAAAAAGGATTTTATAAAAAGATTAATAGCGTTTGGCGGCGAGACTATTGAAATAAAAGACGGAGAAATTTTTATTAATGAGGAAATGATAGAAGACCCGGAGATAAAGAATATTTATTATTACAATTTCGGGGAATACGGACGTGTAAACCAGAAGATAAAGGTTCCGGAAGGTTTTGTTTTCGTTTTAGGGGATAATAGCCGTTCAAGCCATGATAGCCGCTATTGGGGTTTTGTGCCGGAAGAAAATGTTATCGGGCGGGCTGAATTTATTTATTGGCCTTTTAATCGGGTCCGTTTTATAAATAAGAATTAATTAGTTTTAAGAGCTCAATTATGAATTTATATCTTGCAATATTTGTTGCTTATCTTGTTGGTTCAATTCCCACTGCCTATATTTTTGGCCGGATATATAAGGGAATTGATATCCGAAAACATGGTTCAGGAAATGTTGGCGCGACAAATGTTTTTCGGGTCCTTGGCAAGTGGCCCGGGATAATTGTGCTAATTATCGACATTATCAAAGGGATTGTCCCTGTTGTTTTAATCGCGAATTTGTTTTCGATTGAAAGTGTTTTTGGACGAATATTAATTGCCGTTGCTTCTGTTTGCGGCCATAACTGGACAATATTTCTTGGTTTTAAGGGAGGAAAAGGAATTGCTACCAGCTTAGGAGTGTTAATAGGTTTAACTATAGTAATTGCTAGCATAAGATCAGTATTGTTTTTAACTCTGTTGATATGGATCGTTTGTTTTCTTTTATCCGGGTTTGTTTCCTTGGCTTCTATTTTGGCAGCAATTTCATTGCCAATTTTTATGGTTGTTACTGATCAAGGCTTTGAATTGGTTTGCTTAGGAATAGTTTTTTGTGTTTTTGTTGTGATACGGCATAAAGTCAATATTAAAAGGCTTTTATCCGGCCGTGAATCCCGTGTTTCAATCCCACTTTTTAATAAAAAACCCTAACCAACAACGCTAAGAAAGCGTTTTCTCCCTTTAAATATCAGGCTTTTCTAACAGCATATTCTGGTAATTAATAATAATTGATATTTTGTATATTAAAGTATACTGCTTAATATACCGACGAGAACATCGCAGGAAACGTTTCCTCAAAAACGGCCTTATCCTATTGTATGGTTAAACACAGATGTTATACTTCAATTGTAACCACATTTGAATTGAGGCCAACAATGAAAAATATAACCGTAAAAATAATTGTCGCAACCATACTGTTAGCTGGAGGTTTTTTCGTCTGGAAAGAACTGAAAAAAACCTCTGGTCGCAGTAAGGATGATAATGTTAAGATAATTTTTGATGCTGGTA
>JAKLDK010000152.1 GCA_022703565.1 Candidatus Omnitrophota bacterium | reverse complement strand
CGACTCTTAATTATTCCAATTATGAAGGTACCTGGCCGCTTCCGGGAGGAGAAGGGAATATTAATGAGGATCCAATGTTTATCGATACTGATTCAGGTAATTATTTCTTGAATTCATATTCACCCTGCATTGATTCGGCAAATGGCGATGCAGCATCAAAATATGACTTACGGGGTAATCTCCGCTTTGACGATCCGAGTGTATTAAATTCGGGAGCGGGAACTCCTAATTATACAGACATGGGGGCATTGGAACGTTATCGGGATTCTAGTCCGGAAGATACCCGGTACGATATTGAATTTATTGACCCAAACACAAATTAACGGCTTACAACATTTAACTTGTGTTTTTACTTAAGCACCTGATGCGCTTCTCTAGAGAAGCCTGTAAAAGATATATATTTTAAATTCTATTTATAAATTATTTTTATTCCAGAGCTGTCCAACCGGATATTTTCTGTTGACAAGATAAAATAAAATGTTATACTTTTTTAACTTCTCGCCTTAAGGTGAGTGATTTTAATTTCGATTAGAGGAGAAATATGGTTAATAAAACATTCATGGCTAAAAAAGGCCTAACTGAAAACAAATATTATCTTATCGACGCTAAAGATAAGATTTTAGGGCGTGTTGCCGCAAAAGCCGCATCAATCCTAAGAGGTAAAAACAACCCTAAATTTACGCCCAACATTGATACCGGCGGGTATGTAATCGTTATCAACGCCGAAAAAATTAAAGTATCGGGTAAAAAAATTACTGACAAACAATATCGTAAATATACCGGATTTCACAGCGGGTTAAAATTTGTCCCGTTCGGGGAGATGCTAGCCAAGAGGCCGAAGAAAACAATTGAATTAGCAGTTAACCGCATGATTTCAAAAAACCCGATGGGTTATAAAATAAGAAGAAAATTAAAAGTTTATACCGGCGATACTCATCCGCACGCAGCGCAAAAACCGGAAACAGTTACAATATAGTGATAAGCAGTAAGTGATAAACTAAACTTCTTATCACTTATCACATAGCACTTAGCACTAACAGGAGAGATAAAATGGTTGAAGTAGTAAAATATTCCGCAACAGGCCGACGCAAGACATCAGTTGCCCGAGTTAATTTAATTCCCGGAACAGGCACAATTACTGTGAACGACCGACAAATAGATAACTATTTTCCGCGTGAAGTTGACCGAAATGTCATTCTAGAACCATTAAATTTAACTCACACCAGCGGTAAATTTGATATTATTGCCAAAATTACCGGCGGAGGATTAACCGGACAGGCCGGAGCTCTGCAATTAAGTTTGGCCCGCGCTTTATCCATGCTTGATCCAGAAAATAAACCTATCCTTAAAAAAGCTGACCTATTAAGGCGTGACCCCAGGATGAGAGAAAGAAAAAAACCTGGACAAAAGGGAGCACGTAAGAAGTTCCAATGGGTTAAGCGTTAATCAAAACAGTTTTCTAATATATATAGTAGTATTATTTAAAAGACCTATCTTCCTTTTGAAAAAGAGTTGACGAGATAGGTTTTTTAATTTAATATAAACCATTGTTATTTTATCGACCAGAATTACCCATAAACATTTAGAGTTAAAGGAGTTAAATCCATGATTAAGGTCGGAATTGTAGGAGTAAGCGGCTATTCAGGCGGCACTCTTTTAGAAATATTACTTAAGCATAAAGAAGTCCGCGTTTCTTATGTTAGCGCTAATAATACTCAAGGAAAAATCGAGGATATTTGGCCGAAATTAAGAGGCAAAACCGAACTTTACTGCGATAAATTTAATATCGATAAAGCTGTTAATGCCTGTGATTTAATTTTCTTGGCCGTCCCGCATACAGTTGCTATGGAAATCGCGCCGGAATTTTTGAAAAACGGCAAAATAGTTATCGATATTAGCGGTGATTACCGCCTAAAAAATGCAAAAGAATACCAGAAATGGTACGGCGCTGAGCATAAAGACGCGAAGAATTTGAAAAATGCGGTTTACGGCTTACCGGAAATTTACCGAGAAGAAATTAAAAAAGCTAAACTGATTTCAAACCCGGGCTGTTATCCGACTGCCGCAATTTTAGGGTTAGCCCCAATCGCATCAACCAAGGGTAAGGAAATTAAATCGATTATTATCGACGCAAAATCCGGCATGAGCGGAGCGGGAAAAAAAGCCAAGGTACCATTTATATTTTCGGAATTAAATGAAAACTTTTACGCTTATAAAGTTTTAAATCATCAGCATACGCCGGAGATTGAACTGCATCTTAAAAATATCGACAAAAATATCACCGGCGTCAATTTTGTCCCGCATTTACTTCCTGTAACAACCGGGATTTTAGAAACAATTTATATTCAATTAGAGGATAAAACCTCGATTGAAGAAATCGATAAGATTTATCGCCGATTTTATAAGACCGAAAGCTTTATCCGGATTCTGGATTTAGGCAAACAACCGGAATTAAAGAATGTGGTGGGAACAAATTTCTGCGATATCGGGTTGACAGTATCATCCAACGGTACTTTGCTTATTGTCACATCCGTAATTGATAATTTAATCAAAGGCGCAGCCGGCCAAG
>JAKLDK010000151.1 GCA_022703565.1 Candidatus Omnitrophota bacterium | reverse complement strand
ATAGTGGTATATTTTTAAATAATCAGTTATTTCATTAATCACTTCTTGTTCATCTATAACATCTCTTAATTTCTTTTGATGTATAAAGTATGTCTTCTTCACGGGGTCGTTTAAAGTTATAATTTCATTATCAAATAAATATTTTATTATCTGCTCAAATGTTATCGGCGGGTGCAAAGGGAGTACCGGCCCATCTTCAATTAACCCCAAGACAAATAAACCTTATGGGTTAAGCTTTCCTTTGATAACAATCAAAGACATGGTCGTTGCCCAGAAATATTTAATTGAATATTTAGGAATTGAGAAATTATTATGCGTTTCCGGCGGCTCAATGGGAGGATTTCAGGCATTAGAGTGGTCGATACTTTATCCGGATAATGTTGCCTCCGCAATTGTGATTGCCTGTAATCACCGCCACAACGCCCAGCAAATTGCTTTTAATGAGGTCGCCCGTCAAGCAATTATGGCTGACCCAGATTGGAAAGGCGGAGACTATTACGGCAAATCTATTCCGACAAAAGGCTTAGCTGTCGCCCGGATGATTGGGCATATTACTTATATGAGCGACCAATCAATGAACGAAAAATTCGGACGCAAACTAATCAAAGGCGAAAAATTAGGCTTCGATTTCTCCAACGATTTTCAGGTAGAAAACTACCTAAAATACCAAGGAGATAGTTTTGTGCAAAGATTCGACGCCAATTCCTGGCTTTATATTTCCAAGGCTATCGATTATTTTAATTTAGCGGAAGAAGGCCCATTGGCTGAAGCTTTCAAGAAAGCAAAATCACACTTTCTTTTTATAAGCTTTACATCCGATTGGCTTTATCCGCCGGTGCAAACAAAAGAAATAGTCAAGGCGGTTAAGGCTAATGACTTGGATGTATCCGATATTGAAATCAATTCTACCTATGGGCACGACGCATTTTTGGTCGAGGTTGAAGACCAAACAAGAATCGTTTCACATTATTTAGATAGAATTTACAAACAAACATTAAATAAATAAAATGAAAAACTTAAGAGCTGATCATAGAATTATTGTTAATCTGGTCAAAGAAAATTCAAAAATCCTTGATTTAGGCTGTGGCGACGGAGCACTTTTAAGCCTGCTTAAAGACAAGAAAAAATGCATCGGTTCAGGGATTGAGATTGATGAAAAGGCAATTTACGAATGCATCGCAAAAGATTTGTCCGTTTCGCACGGAGATATCGACAGCAACTTGGCAGATTATTCCGACAAACGTTTTGATTATGTAATACTCTGCGAAAGCTTGCAACAGGTGTTAAACCCCAAAAAAGTAATTTTGGAATCTTTAAGAATCGGGAAGAAGGTTATCGTCGGCATTCCTAATTTTTGTACTTTCCCGGCACGACTGCAATTGTTCTTTAGAGGCCGGGTACCGGTCACCACAGAACTTCCGTTTGAATGGTATGATACGCCTAACTTAAGATTCTTAAGCCTGAAAGATTTCCGTAAATTCTGCCAGAAATATGATATTCGTATTTTAAAAGAAATCGGCATCCCTGAAAATTTATTAAGCAAAATCAGGCCAAATTTATTCGCAGAAATTGGCTTGTATCTTTTAGAGAAATAACTAAGGAGTAAATTATGCCATACGTAAATTGTAAATTAGTCGGATCTCTTACCAAAGAACAAAAAAAAGAAATAGCCAAACAGTTTTCTGAAACACTCGAAAAAGTCGCCAAGAAAGGCAAGAAGCATACCTATATAACTTTCGAAGAAGTCAAAGGCGAAAACTGGGCAATCGGGGATGAATTATTGGGATAAGGACACAGGCACCAGTCACAAGTCACCTGTCACACGCAATAAGACACAATTCGCAAAACCAGTGACGCATAACTCGTGGCGTTTGATTTTAAAAAGATCGCTGACCACTGACCACTGAAAGCTGATTACTTCTATAATCACTTATCACCTATCACTTGCAGCAAAAGAAACCGCTTTCCTAAAATATAAGCAAACCCTTTTTATTTAGCTATATATATATTATATTTATATTGTGAGCTTTAAATCCTAATCAATATAAATATATATACATGTTTATAAGAAAACCCACTAAAAATAAGCCAATCATAAAAAAAACAATAACTCTCTTTATACTTATCGCTTTTCTTTTTAACTCTACGGTCTCCGCCCAACAAATTTTAAGCTTGCCTTTACCCGGAGCAATGATTCCTTTAAGCGCCGGATTCGCACCTGTAATAATTAAAGGCATAAAGATTTATGAAGATAACCCGTTAAGATTTGACTTCATAATCGACAGCGGAGATTCCGGCTTAAAAAATGAAGCGCTCAAAGAAGAAACTGCAAAAATAGTCCGTTACTTTTTAACAACACTCACTGTCCCGGAAGATGACTTATGGGTTAATTTATCACCTTACGAGAAAGACAGAATCGTCCCTAACAGTTTTGGGCAAACGGAAATGGGGCGTGACCTCTTGGCGCAAGATTATATTTTAAAACAAATTACTGCTTCACTAATTTACCCCGAAAACGAGTTAGGATCTGAATTCTGGGAAAAAGTATACAAAAAAGCTAACGAGCAATTTGGAACAAGCGAAATCCCGGTGAATACTTTCAATAAAGTATGGATTATACCGGACAAAGCTGAAATTTAC
>JAKLDK010000150.1 GCA_022703565.1 Candidatus Omnitrophota bacterium | reverse complement strand
TCGCTGGAAAAAATATTATCGAACCGAATGCGGATGGGCTCAATTCATTAATGCTTAAAATCATCATAAATTAGACTTTTAAAAATTTAACAAACAATACATCTTTAGTCTTCTTTAATTTCTCAATAACTTTTTCCGGGACCTCGCTATCGACGTTAACAACGCTAATAGCTAAACCGCCTTTTTTCTCCCGGCCAAAAGTTATACCGGCGATATTAATATTAGCCTCGGCTAAAATGGTACCAACCGCTCCGACTATTCCGGGCTTATCATTATTATTAATGAAAAGCATGTTGTCTTCAGGGATAGCTTCGACATAGACATTGTTAATCTTCACAATGCGCGGCTCACTATTTGCCGAGAGTGTGCCCCATATTGTAAAGGTCTCTTTGTCAGTTGTAAGCTCGGTCACGATTGAATTTACAAATTCCTGTTCTTTAATTGATTGTATCTCCTCGACATTAATACCGCGTTCTTTCGCAATTTCTAAAGAATTGATGGAATTAATTGTCTCACCGACAATATTCGATAAAGTCCCATATACCAGAGACATCGTTATCGGAGCAACCTTATAATTAGTCATAACCCCGCTATACGTTATCTTTATCTTGCTAATAGCGCCATTGACTAATTGGCCGGAAAAACGCCCCATCTTGATACCTAAATCGATATAAGGCTGCAATCCCTTATATTCTTCGGCGCTCACCGACGGAAAATTGGCCGCGTTTACAATCCCCTTACCTAATAAGGCATCGCGTACCGTCTCGGCAATTTCGATTGCGACATTAATTTGCGCTTCTTCGGTTGACGCGCCTAAATGCGGAGTAGTCACGCAATTGTCAAATTTAAAAATAGGAGAATTAAAATCCGGCGGCTCCTGTTCGTAAACATCCAAAGCACAACCCGCAATTTTTTTATCCTGCAAAGCTTTAATTAACGCCGCTTCATTGACAATTCCGCCGCGGGCGCAATTAATTATACGCGCTGATTTTCGCATCACATCAAATTCTTTGTCCGAAATTAAATCTTTAGTCTCGGCAGTCTTCGGAATATGTACACTAATGTAATCCGACTCGGCTAAAAGCTTATGCAAATCATCAAACATCTCAATGCCTTTTTGCGCCGCGACCGACTTTTGTAAGAATGGGTCAAAGGCGATAACGCGCATGTCAAAAGCTTTAGCAAATTTGGCGACAGTCGAACCAATGCGCCCCAAACCAATTATCGCTAAAGTTTTTCCGTGCAACTCAACGCCTTCAAATTTATTACGTTCCCATTTGCCGTTTCTCAATGAAGCAACGGCCTGGGGAATATTTCTCGATAGGGACAAAATCAAGCTCCAGGTTTGCTCCGCGGTAGAAGTGGTATTACCGGCGGGTGTATTCATCGCGACAATACCTTTTTTGGTTGCCGCTTTTAAATCAACATTGTCCAAACCTACTCCGGCGCGGCCGATAAATTTCAAATTATCCGCAGCCTCAATAATATCAGCCTTTAACTTGGTTGCTGAGCGTACGATTACGGCATCGTAGTCTTTGATTATTTTTTTGAGTTCTTCCGGGGGTAAGTCTGTTTTGACGTCGACCTGAAACTTCTTTACTGCCTTTAAAACCTTGATACCTTCTTCTGCCATCTTGTCGCTGATTAGAATCTTCATCTTGCAACTCCTTCACTTTTACGACCTGCACCCTGAAAGATGCAGTGCCGGAATTAATGAAACATTTTACCTTTATTTGAATTACTATTTCGATAAAACATAAAACTAAAAAGTAAGCCTCTGAGAAGGCTTCGCAATTTAATCTTAATCAAAAGAGCAATTAAAATACTTTTTAGGGCCGCTACTTCAGATTTAAAAGACTATTTGTTAAAATAAGCTTGGGCGGCAGCAACACCCTTGCCCATTTCGAATTTATAACCTAATTCCTTTAATACTTTTTCTAAACAAGAAATTCCGGCTAAAATATCATATTCATCAACGCAACCCATATGGGCGATGCGGATTACTTTTCCTTTTAATTCTTCGCCTTGTCCGCCGGCAACAGAGATTCCGTAAGTATCGCGCATAATTTTAACAATCTTGTTCCCATCGACACCTTCGGGAACACAAATTGTCGTTAAGGCATTGGACATGCATGATTCGTCCGGATAAAGCTTTAGACCTAAAGCTTTGGCGGCTTCGCGGGTACCTTTTGCTAATCTGGTAAAGTTAGCAAAAATTTTCTCTAATCCCATTTCTTTAAAATGCTTTAAAGATTCATTCATCGCAATAACAATACCGATAGCCGGAGTATAAGGTGTATCGTTTTCCTTATCCATAACCTTCTTGGCTTTTCTTAAATCAAAATAAAAGCGCGGAGATTTGCTGGCCTCGATTAATTTCATCGCTTTAGCGCTAACCGCGACAAAACCTAATCCCGGCGGGCACATAAAACCTTTATGTGAAGCCGAAATAACCATATCAACGCCCCAATTATCCATTTGACAGTCAACAACACCAAGGCCGCTTATCGCATCAACAGCCAAAACAACATTGGTATCTTTAGTAACAGCCGCGATAGCCTTAATATCAGAGGTAACACCGGTCGATGTTTCAACTAAAGTTGTAAACACAACCTTGGCGTCTTTATTCGCATTCATGGCTTCTTGTATTTGTTTTGGCGAAGCATCTTTCCCCCAAGCTACTTTAATTATTATTGGGATAATGCCGTAAGCCTTGCAAATTTCAGCCCATCTTTCGCCGAA
>JAKLDK010000015.1 GCA_022703565.1 Candidatus Omnitrophota bacterium | reverse complement strand
TTATTTTATTACCTTGGATACAGCTGGTGCAAACGTGAGTCCTTTTTACAGTTCCGTTAAGGATAATCTTTACTTGTTGCAAGTTAGGAAAGAATCTTCGTTTGGTTTTACCGATGATCTTTGAACCGGCGCCGCCTTTTCTTTTCGCCATACCGCGTCTTTTGTATTTAATTCCTTGTATTGCGCCTTTTCCACAAATTTCACAAACTTTTGGCATAAATAAAATCTCCGTATATAATAATTAACTTAAGAGTTAAAGTATATCTAAAAATATAGTGTTGTCAAGTCATTATTTGATGGTTGTAACAAAGAAAATACAATCTTTTGGGAGGCGAATGGAAAATATTATGAGTAAAAGGCATGAATTGGAAAAGCTGGCAAATTATCAGAAAAGAAAGTTTGTCCCGGATAATGTTGATTTGGGAAAAGTTCCGGCAATTAAAGATTTATTTAATAAGCTAATAGCCCTCGATATAAAATCTAAAAAAGATTTCGAGAAATGGGTGCTGGACCTAAGCGAGTTTGAAGCGGCTTTAGACCAGAGAGAAACGATTCTTTATATTAATATGACTTGCCAGACAGATGACGAGAAAAGGGCAGAAGAATATTCCGATTTCATAAAACATATTAAGCCTTTAATCCGGCAATATAAAAACAAATTAGATGCTAAGCATATTAACCTGTTGCAAAAATATAAAATTGATAAGAAATATGCCCTTTATAACCGCGGAGTTAAGGCCGATGCTGATGTTTTCGCGAAAGAAAATATAACCCTGGAAACTGAGTTGAATATCCTTTCGCAGGAATATCAAAAAGTTATCGGGCAGATGTCGGTTGAGTTTGAAGGAAAGAATTATACTGTTCCGCAGATGAATAAGTTTTTATTTGAAACTGACCGGGATTTAAGAGAGCGGGCCTGGCGGGCAATGGCCAAAAGGCGCCTGCAGGATAAAGAACAACTGGATAAAATTTTTAATCGCATGGTTAGTTTAAGGACACGAATTGCAAAAAATGTTAATTGCAGAAATTATACCGAATATGTTTTTAAGGCAATGCATCGTTTTGATTATACACCGCTGGATTGCAAAAAATATCATTCGGCTGTCGAAAAGGTCGTTGTCCCTGTATTATCAAGATTGCTTAAGCTTCGGGCGAAGAAAATGGGGCTTGAAAAATTAAAGCCATGGGACATCGCTGTTGACCCGGAAGGCAAAGAGCCCTTAAAGCCATTTACTGAAACGGGAGATTTTATAAACGGTGTCCATAAGATTTTCAGCAAAATGGATCAACGATTATCTTCGAGTTTTGAGGTCCTAATGAAAGAATCTTTGCTCGATTTGGAAAGCCGAAGCGGTAAGGCTCCCGGCGGGTATATGTCTACTTTAAATGAAGCTCGTAAGCCGTTTATCTTTATGAATGCGGTTGGTATTGATGATGATGTAAGGACTCTTCTGCATGAATCCGGGCATGCTTTTCACGCTTTGCAAACAAAAGAGAATCCGTTGTTTTATTACCGGCATGCACCGCTTGAATTTTCTGAAGTAGCTTCGATGTCGATGGAATTGTTAGGGTCTAATTATTTATCACCATTTTATAACGAGGATGATGCCAAGCGTTCTAATTATTATCTTTTTGAAGAGATTATATCGCTCTTGGTTTGGGTCGCGGTTATTGATTGTTTCCAGCATTGGATTTATGAAAATCCAAAGCATACTGCAAAAGAAAGGTTTAATAGCTGGCTTAAAATAAGAAAGAGATTCAAGGTCGCTGAAATAGATTGGGGGGGATTAGAAGAAGAGGAAGGATTTATGTGGCATAAACAGCTGCATATATTTGAAGCGCCATTTTATTATATTGAGTATGCGATTGCTCAGTTGGGCGCATTGCAATTATGGTCAAATAGCGAAAAGAACTTTAGCCGAGCGATTGATAATTATCTTAAGGCGTTAAAATTGGGCGGTTCAAAACCTTTGAAGAAATTGTTCCATTCCGCGGGAATAAAGTTTTCTTTTTCTTCGAGGATAATTTCCAGCTCAGTTGATACTATTTTAAAGCAATTGGATAATTATCGCAGTTAAGGAAAGATATGGCAGCTTATAAAAAGTTTTATTTTTTTATTTCGCAAAAATTAATTATGCTATAATGAAAACAATAAAAATTTATATTACTAAAAACAAAGGGATTGACTATGAGAATATTTAGGGTAGTAGTTGTGTTATTTCTGATTTTCTGCCTTGCTAATAGCGTTTATGCTCAGGAAAAGAAGTTGGCAACCCCCGAATCCTTAGCCCTGTTAAAAAGTGATTTTCTTTCCGGTAATTTAAAAATCGGAGTTACTCGTTTAAAGCAAATAAAAGACACATACGGCGATCCGAATAATGCGGTTGATTCGGTTAAGACTGTTGTTTATGATTATGGCGACTTGAAGCTGGAATTTGAGCGATACAAATATTTCCGTGAATGGAAGTATGATTATTCTCATAAAACCGCTTATAGCAAAGATATTAACTCTTTAAGGACAGATTTGGAGGGCGGGCAAATACTTCCAGGCTACAAAACTTTAGAGGAAATTATAAAAGATTATAAAAAGCCAACAGAAGGGTTTGATAAGCCAGATGATGGTGATATGCCGGTATTTTATTGGGGAGAATTACGGTTGACTTTTGAGAATGTTATCGTGTTAAAGAAGTGGACGGCTAAGAATTTAGAAAATAAGACTGCAGCCGAAGAAGTATTAAAATCAAAGCAGTAATTTTGATATTAAAAAAATAGTTTTTTAAAAGCCCACTTAATTTAAAAGGTGGGCTTTTTATTAACAAATATGAAAGCTAGAATTAATAAAAAAGCTAAGAAAAGAATAGTCTCCAAGGGTAAATTCTTAAATTTTGCCAAACGGGGAGAGTGGGAATTTGTCGAGCGGGTTAATTGCAGCGGTGCCGCTGTTATCTTGGCTTTAACGGATGATAAAAAGGTTTTATTTGTTGAGCAATATCGTCCTGCGGTGCAAAAAAAAGTGATAGAATTTCCCGCCGGATTAGTTAACGACAATAAATTTAAAAATAGGGAAACTTTGCTTAATGCAGCCAAAAGGGAGCTTTTGGAAGAAACCGGTTATTTAGCTAAAAAAATGGTTAAGCTTATGGAAGGCCCGGTATCGAGTGGTATTTGTTCGGATATGATGGCTATTGTGCAAGCGATTGATATTAAAAAGGTGGCGCAGGGCGGAGGCGATGAATTCGAGTCAATTAAAGTTCACGAGATTCCTTTAAGAAGGGCTGAGATTTGGTTGGAGAGAAAGAGGAAGTCTGGGATATTAGTTGGAACTAGAATTTATGCTGGACTTTATTTGTTAAATAAATATAATGAAAGTCTCAATAAAAAATTTAAAAAATAGAAGGAGTAAAAAATGTTTTCATACAAACAATTGGGCCTAGTTAACACCAAAGAAATGTTCAAAAATGCGATGAAGGGCAAATATGCTGTTGGCGCATTTAATTTTAATAATATGGAACAATTGCAAGCGATAATTACTGCATGTTTGGAGACACAGGCCCCGGTTATTTTGCAGGTTTCTAAAGGTGCAAGAAAATATGCCGATCAGACGCTTTTAAGATATATGGGCCAAGGCGCGGTTGAAATGATGAAGGTTCACGCTAAAGAAAAAGGTTTAAAAGAGATCCCAATTGCTTTGCATCTTGATCATGGAGATAGCTTCGAGGTGTGCAAATCTTGTGTTGATAGTGGTTTTTCATCGGTTATGATTGATGGCTCGCATCTGTCTTATGAGGAAAATGTAAAAGTTACTAAGCAAGTTGTTGAATATGCGCATAAATATGATGTAACCGTCGAAGGCGAGTTAGGGGTTTTAGCGGGTATAGAAGAGCATGTTTCATCTGACCATACAACTTATACCAAGCCAGAAGAAGTACAAGATTTCGTGGGGAAAACCGGAGTTGACTCTTTAGCGATTTCAATTGGTACATCGCATGGCGCAAATAAATTTAAGCCGGAACAATGCACCAAGAATAAAGACGGAGTTTTAGTTCCGCCTCCTTTGAGATTCGATATACTTGAAGGTGTCGAAAAAATGTTGCCAGGATTTCCGATTGTTTTGCACGGCTCATCTTCGGTGCCGGTTGAAGCGGTAAAAATGATCAATGATAACGGCGGAAAATTAAAAGATTCTATCGGAATTCCGGAAGACCAGTTAAGAAAAGCTGCGACATCGGCTGTTTGCAAAGTCAATATTGATTCAGATGGAAGATTATGGATGACAGCCGCAATCAGAAAATACTTTAATGAAAAACCGGCAGATTTTGACCCGCGTAAATATCTGGAACCTGCCCGAACAGCATTGATTGAAATGTACAAACACAAAAATGTTAATGTTTTAGGTTCAGCTGGTAAGATTTAATTTATGCATTAACAGCATCGGGTGGTATTGAAAAATACCACCCTTTTTTATACCAATATGAATTTAATTTTATTATTTCCTGAAGATTTTATCGATGGCTCAAAGAGGGTCGTTTTAAGTGGACGTCGGCATGAGCATATAAAAAATATTATCAAGCCAACATTGGGCAAAGTTCTTACCGTCGGTATTGTAAATGGATTGGCTGGCCAGGGAATAGTAACTAAATTGAGTAATTCTATTCTGGAGATGGATGTATCCCTGAACACAGCGCCTCCGGTGCCAAACCTAATAACTTTAATATTAGCCATGCCTCGTCCGCTCGTTTTAAATAGGATGCTGAGCTCAATTTCTTCGATGGGAATTAAAAATATTATTTTGTTAAACACTTGGCGGGTAGAAAAAAGTTTTTGGAATAGCCCGGTATTAAAAAAAGAGAATATCAGAGAACAATTAATTCTTGGGCTAGAGCAGGCAAAGGATACAAAGCTTCCCGAAGTAACGCTAGAAAGGTATTTTAAAACATTTGTAAAAGATAAATTAACAAATATAATAAGAAATAAGGAATGTTTTATCGCGCATCCGGATTCTCCGAAGAGTTTAGGCAAGGTTTCAAAAAAAGAAATAGTTTTGGCAATTGGCCCGGAAGGCGGTTTTCTTGATAAAGAAGTCGAGGCGTTTGCAGAAATTGGATTTAAGCCAGTTAATGTTGGGGATAGGATCCTGAGGGTTGAAACGGCAGTTCCTTTTATAATTGGGCGGTTATCGAAATAAAGGAGGCAAGACATGGAAAAATTTGTTTTTATGGGAAGATATTCAATCGATTCATTAAGAGAGATGAGTGTCGAGCGTACTGAAAAAGCAATAAGGGTAATAAAAGAACTAGGCGGAAAAGTAGAGTCTATTCATGGCCTTTTAGGGAATTTCGATTTGATAATCATCGCGCATATCCCTAGCGTTGAGAAGGCGATGAAGGCTTCATTGGCTTTGAGTCTTTTATCCGGAATTTCTTTCTCGACTTATCCTGCGGTTGAAGTTAAAGATTTTGATAAAATAGTTGGAGACCCGACATAATATTCCCATGAATAAGAAAATTATCACACTCATATCGGTTCTTACGTTGCTTAATTTTATTCCAGGGCATAATTCTTTTGCCTTGGAGCCAGTTGGTGAAATTAAAGAATTTATAAAAAACAATCCCGATGGCAATAAATACGAATTTACCAAGGCGTTTATAACCGCGCTTGAATATATTAAGGCGAATGTCGAGCGTAATGAAAATGTAAAAGATATCAACCCGTATGACTTATACGATAATAAACGGATTGACGAGCTGTCAAATAATATTACTTTAGACAATGTGAATTGGCGTATTGCTAAAAATATGCTAAAGAAATATTTGAATCCCCAAAATGGCATTATGCTAAAAGTTGCTGACACTTTTATCAAGATGTGTGATGAGCAAATTGATTTAAACGGCCGGGAAAAAGATTGGTTAGATAAAATTAAAGATGCGCAAGTTAAGAAAAAAGTCGGAACATTTGACCAGACAAAATTCTTAAATGATATCCAGATAATATCTGACGAGAGAAAAGAGTCGCTTAAAAAAATGTTAGAATCCAGCATGCTGGCTTCCAAGGTTTTAATTAGCAGCCAAAAGAACCGTTATGGAGAATTAGACCGGCTAGGGGTAAGTGCCAGAGAGCGCGACAGCTTATTATACAAGCTAGAAAATTTCTACGGTGATAATTCCGAAGGAGGGCTTAGGGAAGGGCAATCTTTTCTTGAGGCCAGTGTTACTGTTTTAAAAGAAGCTCTCGGAGATTATTCCTTTGATTCATTAGACGACAGATAATTATTTTAGTTCTATATATTCTCGTTGTTCATGTATTTCTTATTTGCCGTAGAATTCCAAAAAAATATGTGCTTGTAAATCATTGAAGTGTAATAATTTGACATAATTAGTTTCTTGATGTTATACTTATAAAAAAAGGGGGGACGAAAAGTATGAGCGAAACCGAAGTCAAGAAATTATTGAAAGATAAGAGAGTCTTAGAAGAAATAAGCCGGCATCAGTGGATTGAAAGCGAAAAAGCCGGTTACGATATTGGTTTTGAAAAAGCCTCCTCTGAATGGTTAACAAGCTTTTCTAAAGCTTGGATTGGTTATCACTTACCCAAGAAGCATAGTTTTTTCCAAAATCCCTTTAAGCAAGTTTTAAAGAAATAATTAAACATTAAAACAAGTTGCAACATTTCCGAGCCTATTCCTAATATTTTCCAATAAATTTATCCGCAAAGTTACATTTTACGTTAAAAATTTCTGTACAAAAAATTAAATCTTACATATAATTATCTATTAATTATTAATTTTAATATTAATATATTGGAAAGGAAACATATGGCAGTTACAAAACTTGTATTATTGCGGCATGGTGAAAGTGTTTGGAATAAAGAAAATAGATTTACCGGATGGACAGATGTTGATTTATCCGAAAAGGGGATGGCTGAAGCCAAAGAAGCTGGGAGAGTATTAAAGCAAGAAGGATTTACTTTTGACGTTGCTTTTACCTCAGTTTTAAAAAGAGCTATAAGAACTTTATGGTTAGCGACGGATGAAATGGATTTGTTATGGATTCCGGTATATAGGTCATGGCGTTTAAATGAAAGGCATTATGGCGCTTTACAGGGGTTGAATAAATCAGAAATGGCCGCAAAATATGGTGAGGAACAAGTTTTGGTTTGGCGAAGAAGTTATGATACTTTCCCGCCAGCTTTAGATCCTAATGATGAAAGAGCGCCTAGTAAGGACAGAAGGTATGCTGATTTGAAGAAAGAAGAAACTCCGTTAACCGAGCATCTGAAGGCTACGGTTGAAAGATTTCTGCCTTATTGGCAAGGAACAATTGCTCCGGCGATTAAATCAGGAAAAAGAGTTTTGATAGCTGCTCACGGAAATAGTCTTCGAGCCTTAGTAAAACATTTGGATAATATCCCGGAAAAAGAAATTGTTGAACTAAATATTCCTACAGGGATACCTCTTGTTTATGAGTTAGATGATAATTTAAAACCGATAAAGCATTATTATCTCGGCGACCAAGAGAAGATAAAAGCGGCAATGGCCACGGTTGCTAATCAAGGCAAAGCGAAGAAGTAAATAGATAAAAAGTTTTTCTAATGGATTTAGACGAAAAGAATATAAAAATAGAAAAATTACTTCGACAAATTAAATCTTGCCAAAGGTGCGAACTTTTCAAAACACGCACTAATGTTGTGCCCGGCGATGGAGATATAAATTCTTCTGTTATGTTTATCGGAGAAGCCCCGGGTTCAAATGAAGATTTAAAGGGTAAGCCTTTTGTCGGCCGGGCCGGAGATATATTAAATAGGCTCTTAACATCAATTAATTTAACCCGGGAACAAATTTATATCTGCAATATCCTTAAATGCCGTCCACCGGGTAATCGTAATCCGCTTCCAAAAGAAATTGAAGCTTGCCAGGGAAGCCTTGAGATCCAATTAAAGGTAATTAATCCTAAAGTAATTTGTACTCTAGGAAATTTCTCGACTGAATATATTCTAAAAAGATTCAAATTACCGTTAAGCAAAATAAGCGCTATTCACGGTAAAGTTTATGAAGTTGAAATTGAATCGGGAACTGTTTATATAATTCCTCTTTTTCATCCGGCAGTTGCGACTTATAACGTCAAGAAGATTGATGAAATGCTAATAGATATGAAATCGGTTAGCAAAATAATACAAGATCAGAAGCTTCTGATGGGGGCCAATTCCTAATGCTATTAATTGTTTTAGCTGTTATTGTTTCAGTTGTTATTTTCGCATCATTTTGTGTTTTCTTTGACCAGGCAGTCCTTACTCGCAGCGGTACAATTTACAGGGTTAAGACAGATAAGAAAATGGTAGCTTTAACTTTTGATGATGGGCCATCGGAAGTTTGGACTCCGCTTATCTTGGATGAACTAAAGAAAGCCGGAATTAAGGCGACATTTTTTATGATTGGCCGTCACGTTAAAAAATATCCTGAAATAGCTAGAAGAGTTGTCAAGGAAGGGCATTTAATCGCGAATCATGGTTTTGCCCATTGTGTAATGTTGTATTACCAGCCACCGGAAATAGAAGAAGAAATAAAATATACCGAACATATTATTAAAGAAGTTACCGGCGTAACTACAAAATATTTTCGTCCGCCTAAAGCTTGGCTAAGAAGAGAAATAAAGGAGCATATAAAATCTCTAGGATATGAAGTAATTCTTTGGTCTTTGAATTCCAAAGATTGGGTTAATTTCAATCATAAAAAGATTGTCCGATATTTATCCCGAAAAGTCAGGAATGGAGATATTTTGCTTTTTCACGATAGCGGCAATGTTTTTTCAACAGAAGGTGGGACAAGAAACCAAACCGTAAAGTCAATTACTTTACTTGTCAAAACCCTTAAAGAACAAGGTTATGAATTTGTAACAGTTGAGGAGCTGATAAATGGATAAAATCACGATTCAGAATTTGAGCCACGGGAAGATCCTTCTTATTTTGTTTGTGCTTTCAATTGTCCTTTTAATGTTAGGAAACAATTTAGTAGATTTAACTGATCCGGACGAAGTTTTTTATATGCAAACAGCCAAAGAAATGATACAGAGCAATGATTGGATAACTCCCCGGATATTCGGCGAACCGCAATTCGAAAAACCTATTGGATTTTATTATCTTTTAGCTATTGCCATAAAATTATTTGGGTTGACTCCTTTCGCGGCTCGTTTTTGGCCGGCGATATTTGGAGTTATCGGAGTTTTAGCAACTTATTGGATTGCCTGGATGCTTTTTGAAAAGAAAAGGCTGGCATTTTTGAGTGCTTTAATCTTAGCTTCGAGTTTTATTTATTTAGCCCTTTCCCGGTCTTGTCTTACCGACATGGTTTTTTCAATATTAGTCACAATCGCTATTGGGTTCTTTTATTTGTCTTATAAGGATAAGAAGAAAAGAGACTTAGGAGTAATTTTATGTTCAACTGTGTGCGGTTTGGCGATTTTAACCAAAGGTTTATTAGGTTTTACCTTTGTCGTTGGGACTGCATTGATCTTTCTTGTTTTAACCAAAGATTTGTCCGGCTATTTAAAAAATAAAATTCTATGGCTGGGATTTATCCTGGTTTTAGCTATTGCAATACCGTGGCATTGGACCATGTTTAAGTTATTTAAAAGCACTTTTCTTGATGTCTATTTCGGTAATGTGCATTTTAGAAGGTTGTTTGTATCGGAACATCCGAGGATAAATACCTGGTATTTTTATCTGTCTCTGATGTTCGCCGGGACAACTCCTTGGTCTTTATTGTCATTACCAGCGTGGGGGTCATTCTTTAGGAAAATATTTGATATGAAGAAAAGGACTAAAGAATTATTGTTTTTACTCTCTTGGGTAATAGGTATTTATATTTTTGTGCAGCCGGCGCAAGCAAAATTATCTAGCTATATTTTTCCGGCCTTTCCGGCAATTGCGATAATTATTGCGGTTTATTTGAATGGTTTTCTGGAAGATAAAGTTAAGGAAAATAAATATCCTGCTATTTTTGCTTTTTCTTCGTTATTGGCTTTAGCGCTGGCAGCTGTTCCGCTGGTTGTTTTATTTATGAAAAAAACTATTTTAGAATTTGCTAAAGGAATGTCCCTGGTGTATTTGGCTTCTATTTTAGCTGTTTTGCTGGCCGCAATCATGGCTATATTTATTGTGAGAAAGAAATATGCCAAGCTAATATACGCGCATTCTCTTGTTACTTTCCTTTTTTTAACAATCCTTCTTTTTTCTAAGTCTTATATCGAGCCGTGGGTTTCTTGCCGTCTAATTTCTGATGAGCTTAATAAAATTGATAAATCTGATTCTGTTGTTTTGGCGAGCAAGTTTTATGTCCGCGGAGTAAGGTTTTATACCGATAGGAAAATGGCGGTTATTGATATCGGCGGAAAAGGTTTTTATACCGCCCATCCAATACCATTCTTAAATGATGACCAAAAGGTAATTGAATTTATATTGTCTCAGGAAGAAACTTACGCGATATTAAAAGAAGGCAATGTCGAGGACATTAAAAGAATTTTAAAGAATATGCCTTATACAATCGAAGAAATCGAGTATATCGGTGGGAGGTATCTGCTTAGAATCGAAAAAATAAAAGATTTAAAGAATTATATAATCTAGCAAATGGGGTCAAGCTATAGAAAGGGCTGTAATTGGGATTATATGAAGTAATTATAGAAAGTGGAGCCGATAGCATTTTGTTGCCGGAGATATTGGCTTCGCAAGGCTTGCCGCGAGAGAAAATTGTTGAGATTGAAAATAAGAAGAAGAAATATATCTCCATTTTTGTTTCGTCTTTAAAGGATGCAAAAAAAATCAAAAGAGTAGTCACTCGCTTACGTATAAAGGGTTTGAAGGTAAGGTCGCGATCTTTGAAAAATGAGAATTGGCGGGATAAATGGAAAAAGGATTATAAGCCTTTTCGTTATGTCGGCGAGTTTTCTGTTGTGCCGGCATGGCTTAAGAATAAATATCCGGCGAATAAAAGCATTTTTATTGATACGACCGTAGCTTTTGGTACGGGGTTACATGAAACTACGAAGCTAATTGGAAAATTAATTTATCAAAGAAAAGGGAAGTTTAATTCGTTTCTGGATATTGGAACGGGAACTGGTATTTTAGCTGTTCTGGCTCATAAGTGCGGAGCAAATAATATCAGCGGAATAGATTTAACCAAAGAAGTTATTGATATTGCCCGTGAGAATTTCAACTTAAATAAAGTCGGGGTAAGTAATCTTAAGGTTAAGGATATAAATAAGAATTCGTGTACCGTAAAATATGATTTTGTTGCCGCTAATTTAAATACTCTTGATTTGACAAAATTAAGATTGAAAATTATATCATGTTTGGCGTTAGGCGGATATTTGGCCGTGTCGGGTGTTTCTTTAGAAAAAGTTGCTGAATACAAAGAGGGCTTCCAGGATAAGCGTTTGAAATTAATAAAAACTTTAAAAGGGAAGGAGTGGGCAGCGTTTCTTTATAAAAAGAATGCCTAACTGTTATGAGAATTAATGAGCTTTCTCAAAGAGAAAAAGAATTAAAAAGAAAAATGCATAAGTATCAAATTTTTCCGCATGACATTAAAGAAGAGTTTACCCGTTCTTCCGGGCCCGGAGGGCAGAACGTTAATAAGGTCGCGACTTGCGTTGTTTTGGAACATTTGCCAACAGGAATAAAAATAAAGTGCCAGAAAGAAAGATCGCAGGCCTTAAATCGTCAGGTGGCTTTACACGTTTTGATAGATAAGATTGCCGAGCAGTATCGGGTGGAAGCGCAAAAAGTTATCCAAAAGAACGAAAAAGAAAGAAGGAAGAATCGAAAGAAGCCGATGTCGCTTAAAGAAAATATTTTGCGAAAAAAGCATATTCAGGGGGATAAAAAATCCAACCGCAAAAAGATTACTGAATTAAACAACGATTTGTAAACATCTCATGGATTCGCAAGGAAAACTAAAATTTAATTTGGCCGAGTTCTCCGGGTCTTTAGGGGATTTAGGATTATTCATTCCTCTCGTCGTAGCTATGGCGATTAATTGCCAGTTAGATTTAGGGATTATCCTAATTTTCGCGGGCCTAATGAATGTTGTAACTGGCTTTATGTTTAATCAGCCTATACCAGTCCAGCCGATGAAGGCGATTGCCGCAATTGCCATAACCGAATCTTTAACAAAAGGGGATTTAGCCGCCGGTGGAATTTTGATGGGATTAATTATTTTATTGGCATCACTTTTTATTGATAAGATTAACACTGTTATCCCTAAGGCAATAGTCCGCGGGATACAGCTGGGTTTAGGTTTAAAACTTGTTTCTAAAGCGGCTACGGATATATTAAAGGCTAGTTTTTTTGGCTGGGATAGTATTTTTATTGCTATTATTGTGATTGTTGTGATTATCTTGTTTGCTGAGCGGAGAATCCCAATATTGTTGTATGTTTTTATTTTTGGTTTTTTTTGTTTGTGGTTTAAAAACGGCGCAGCATCTTTCAGCTTCTCGTTAAGCTATCCCAATTTTACTTTTATATGGCCGGAAATTAGCCAATGGCAAAAGGGTTTATTAAAATTATCCTTACCCCAAGTTCCTTTAACTTTACTTAATTCCGTGATTGCGGTTTGCGCTTTAAGTGCTGAATATTATCCGAAGAAGGCAATTTCACCTTCACGCATGGCTAGAAGTGTGGCTTTGATGAATATTCTTTGTGTGCCTTTTGGTGGAATTCCGATGTGCCATGGAGCAGGCGGCTTAGCCGCGCAATATAAATTCGGTGCCAGGACCGGTGGAAGTGTTATTATGTTGGGTTTGGCGAAAATAATAATTGGTTTATTATTCGGCGGCCTTTTTATTAATGTTCTGCAAATGTATCCAAAGGTAATATTATCAGCGCTGTTAATTTTTGCCGGGTTAGAGTTGGCGAAATCATCAAAAGATAGTTTTGGCAATATGAAAGATATTTTTTTGGTTCTTTTAACAACCGGATTTATTTTAGGGGTTGATACCGGAATTGGTTTTCTTGTTGGTTGCGCCGGGTCAATTGTAATTTATTGCAAGGAAAGGTTATTACTAGATACGGGAGAATGAAAAAGTGAAAAAGAACGGAATGGTTGATGTCAGCCAAAAGAAGATTACTCGTCGGATTGCCCGGGCTTCGGCAAAAATATTATTAAATAAAGCGGCTTATAAAGTGTTGATTGGGCGAATAACTGAAAAAGGCGATATTTTAGAGTCGGCCAAAATATCCGGTATTATGGCGGCAAAGAATATTGCCGGTATCATTCCTTATTGCCATCAACTTAATTTAAGCCGGGTTTCAATGGATTTTACGTTGGATAGCAAGAAAAGAGTTTTGAAAATTATTTCTGAGGTTGTGTGCGATGGGAAGACCGGGGTAGAAATGGAAGCCTTGGCTTCGGTTAGTGTCGCAGCCTTAACCGTTTATGATATGTTAAAGAAAATAGACCGCGAAATTGTTATTTCTGACACAAAGCTTTTGTATAAATCCGGCGGGAAGACTGGAATTTACGAGAGGAGAAAATAAATGAATCTCGAAGATAAGAGAGTTAAGCTCTCAATAATTGTGGTTATTATCTTAAGCATAACGCTGGGAATATTTTTTAGGTTTTATCAGATAAATCAAAATAAATTCTTTTTTTATGATGAGGGGATGTGGCTTAATGTCGGGCGCGAAATTGTTGACCTGATTGATAAAAAGCCGCCGCAAAGCTTGGGCGAGTATTTCTCGGTAACTAAAATACTCTTTAAGATTGCAATTAATACAGCAAAAAGCTTGTGGGCGTTTATTTCTCTTTTTCGCGGGGTAATATTGGAATCGGGCGACTTCTATTTTACTCGTCTTGTATCGGCTATATTCGGAACATTAACAATTCTTGTAACATATATTCTCGCAAATAATATTTATAAGAAGAGGTCAATTGCGGTATTAGCCGCAGTTATTTTGGCGCTTTTGCCAACCCATATATTTTATTCGCGCTTAGGAATCCAGGAGGCTTTAACGACGTTTTTATTTACCCTGGGAACATATTATTACCTTTCTTCGAACAAACTAAGTTATCGAGTGTTTATCTCCGGGATTTTATTTTCGTTAGTATTTTTTTCTAATTATCGGACTATTATTCTTCCGGTCTTTATTGTTTTCTTGGAGTTTTATTTGAGTTTTGCCGAGAAAAGCAAGTTTAATTTAAGAAGATATATGTGGAATACCGTTACTTTTGCTGCGGTTATTATTCTGGTCGGCAATCTTTACAACGGGGCTAATACCAAAATTACTTTTGCTTGGATGTTTTATCAAAATTATTTGTCACAAGGACATCGCTCGATATTAAACCTTCTTTCGTATCCGTATTATTTGTATAAATTGGAAAGCATATTTCTTTTTGTCTTCTTTTTCTCAAACACTTACTTGCTTTTCAAAGGCAAATATAAGGAAACTTTCCCGTTTGTTTTTATTATATTTTTGATGCTGATATTTTCTTTGCCGCAAGAAAAGGGAGTGCGGTATTTATGCATCGGATTGCCGCTTATTGCAATAGCTAGCGCGTATGCCATTAATTATTTTTATAACAATATGAAGGGCATTAAATGTGGCAATTATATCGTGATGGGATTGGCTGCGTTTATGTTTGTAAATCATTTAGCAAAAGATTTTAATATCATTAATTTTAGCGCGGATTATGAGTCTTCGGTTAATTTAATAAAAAGAAATGATCCCGCGGGAAAGATCCTCTCGACGCAATATCAGGTCCAAAGGTTGTATGTAAAAAATAAAAAAGAAGTAATGGAGGCGCCTAATTCCACGCAGCTTTTGATGCTATTGTATAAACAGGGATACCATTATTTAGTAATTGATCCGCAGGCATATATCTCATTTAACCGGGATAACAAAAGATTCGACAGCAATTTATTGTCCTATATGGAGTTTGCAAAAAAAGAGGTTAAGCCGATTAAAGTTTATCCTCATTTTTCAAAAGGATTATTAGTCAGGTTTGTTTTGGAGCATAATGAGAATTTTTATAGAACTATAAAGTTTTTACATCACAGTAGTAATGCTGATAACTCGGCTCTTTATTTGTATGAGGTCAGAGCTTGCCTGTATAGGATGTATCAAATGGCCATTGATAAAGCAAAGGTTGATTTACGATAATGCATTGTAATCAGTTGCAGCGCATATTAATAATAATTTTGTTTGCGGTGACTATTGTTTCCGGCTGTGACTCTGGCCGGCAGAAGTATTCTGAGGCTAAAGATAAAATGGGCACTTTTATCGAAATAACGGCCTGTGTTGCCCCCAAGGACATCAATAGTTTAAAGACGATATATTTAAAAGCTTGGGAAAAAATCGACTATGTAGAAAAGAATATGGGATTAAATAATCCGGAAGGCTATGTTTATAAAATAAATAACGCACAAGGTAAGGAAGTTGAAATAGATAGTGAAATGTTTTATGTGCTTAATAAAGCCAAGGAGTATGCCAAGATTACTTCCGGAGCTTTTGATATAACAGTGTATCCTTTAATTGAACTTTGGAAGGAAAGCTCGAAGAAAAATATTATGCCAAGCAGTTTGGAAATAAGTGAAGCCAAAAGCCTGACCGGAGAAGATAAGCTTATTTTCCCTCGGATTAATACCGTGCAATTGAGTAGCCCGAATGTAAAGATTGATTTAGGCGGGATAGCGGCGGGATATGCGGTTGACGAGGTTGTGCATGTTTTAAAAGAAAACGGGTATAATGATTTCTTTTTAGATGACGGAGGCGATATTTTCGTTTCAGGCAAGAATTGCGAAGGCGGGATGTGGAAAGTGGGCGTACGCAATCCTTTAAACAAAGAAGAAGTGATGGATAGATTATATTTAAGTGATATGGCTATTGCCACATCCGGTCATTATGAAAAATATTATGAAATACAAGGTAAAAGATTTTCTCACATATTTGACCCCAGGACTGGTTATCCGCAGGAAAATATTATTAGTTCAACTGCGATTGCGCCAACAGCAATTGAAACGGATATATTATCAACATCTTTGTGCATATTGAGCGAAGAAGAAAGTTTGCGCTTGATTGAATCATTAGGTGATGGCTATGCTTGTGTATTAGTTAATAAAAACGAGGACAATAGCGCTCGGATAATAGAGAGCGATAATTATAAAAAGTTTAAAAATAATTAAAAGCTTTGATATAATGAGCACCTAAAAAAGATTGGCTTAAGCTTATGAAACAATATTTAGATTTAGTAAAATTTATATTGGATAACGGAGAGAAAAAAGAAGACCGCACTGGCACGGGAACAATATCTGTTTTTGGTTTTCAAACAAAATATGATTTGCGCCAAGGTTTTCCGATTTTGACGACCAAAAAAATCTTGTTTTCCGCAGTTGTCCGCGAGCTCTTATGGTTTTTGAGAGGCTCAACTAACATCAATGATGGTTTGAAAGAATATACGCCTATTTGGAACGATTGGGCAAATAAAGACGGAGAATTGGGCCCGATTTATGGTTATCAATGGCGTAAATGGGAGAAGTTTACCTGCGATGCGCAAGGTAATAAATGTTCAAAAGAATATATCGATCAAATTACCCAAGCAATCAATTTAATTAAAACAAAGCCTGATTCAAGAAGGATTATAGTTAGCGCTTGGAATGTTGCGGATATTGAGAAAATGGCTTTACCTCCTTGCCACGCCTTCTTTCAGTTCTATGTTATTAACGGGCGTTTAGATTGTCAATTGTATCAGCGTTCAGCGGATGTGGCTTTAGGCGTACCTTTTAATATTGCCAGTTATGCGCTTTTAATGACAATGGTGGCTAATGAATGCAATTTAACTCCTGGTAATTTTGTCCATACTTTAGGGGACGCCCACATATATCTTAATCATATTGATGGGTTAAAAGAGCAACTGAAGCGAATTCCCAAGGCGCTTCCGCAGATAAAAGTGGCAAAAAAGAATGCCCTGGATGTAAGGTTCGAAGATATTGAGTTGATTGATTATCAACATGAACCTTTTATAAAATTTCCAATAGCAGTCTAAAAAAATGATTAAACCGTTTAATATAATTGTGGCACTGGACAATAAAAGAGGAATAGGAAAGAATAATTCTATCCCCTGGAATATCCCTGAAGATATGAAGCACTTCAAGGAAATCACGACAAAGCCTGTCGGCAAAGGGAAAACCAATGTTGTTATAATGGGGCGCAAAACCTGGGATTCTATTCCTGACAAATTTAAACCGTTAAAAGATAGAATTAATGTTGTTTTAACTAAGAATGATAAAGTTTCATTTCCCAAAGATGTTATAGTTGCTTCTGATTTTAACAAAGTTTTTGATTTTATTGGCAACTTATCAAACATTGAGATCGGAGAGATTTTTATAATAGGCGGAGGTTCTTTATATGAGAAGGCAATTCAATATAAGGAATGTAGAAAACTGTATATAACTCATATTGAAAATGATTTTGGATGTGAAATTTGCTTTCCGCCCTATGAAAAAACATTCAAAAATATCTTAAAAACTGCAGAAAAATCTCACGATTCTTGTAAATTTTATTTCGCTGAATACGAAAGAAAGTAATTAATATGCCTGCGCAGAAAACTATGGATTCAGTCCAATGGTTCCATTCCGACTTTTAATCTTGAAAAGTAATCATATAAATAATCAGAAATAGAAACCGCTTTCTCTCCTTAAGCGCATATTGCTGTAAGTATATACAAGAAAACAGTTTGCAGCTATTTATATAAAACATAAATTTTTGCAATTATTAATATAATCTGTCGTATAGGAAAACAATATAATATATACTTAAAATAGATAAATTTTGCTCATTTTAAAAAAGAGAGATCCTGGTATATGTTCAAGTTTCCCAACAATCAAAAACATGTTTTGTTGGTAGATGACGATCGATCCGTAACCCAGATGTTATCCATGCTATTGGAAACACGCGGTTATATGGTAAAAGTAGCCTCTTCAGGAGAAGAGGCTTTTAATTTGGTATCTGATAGCACTGATTTGATATTGTTGGATTTGATACTTCCTGACCAAGATGGTTTTGATATCTGCCGCAGGTTTAAAGAAACAACGAATACTCGAAAAATTCCGATAATAATTTTAAGCGCTAGAATGTTATCCGGTGATGTTATTGAAGGCTTGTATTTGGGAGCTGATGATTATTTGACCAAACCTTTTGAATGCGAAGAGTTGGTCGCCAGAATGGAAGCGGTTATTAGGCGTGGTTCAATAGTTGCCGAAGAGCATCCCCCCGGAGAACAAGAAATAATTGACGAATTAAGAAAGATAATCGATCACCGTTTAATTACTCCTTTTTTCCAGCCGATATATCTTTTAGAGCCTTTTAAAATATATGGTTACGAAGCGCTTACCCGGCCGCACACTTTAACAATGCTTACTAATCCTGAGGTCTTGTTTCAGGCGGCTTTAAGGTATGGATTTTATGAAAGTTTGGAATTTATTGCTTGGCGTAAGGCAATTGAATACGCGGTAATGAAGATAAAAGAAGAAAAGTTATTTCTAAACTGTAATCCCTATCTTGTCGAAAGCCCCAAGTTCGTTACTGTCCAATCGATATTTTCGGAAAACAATATTAACCCGGAACAGATGGTATTAGAGATAACTGAAAGGTCGGCTATAACTGATTTTAAGGTGTTTTATGAGCATTTAAAAAAATATCGTGATAAGGGATTTAAATTTGCGATTGATGATGTTGGCGGTGGATTTGCCAGCTTAGAATCTGTCGTTGAAACCTCTCCGGAATTCTTAAAGATTGATAGGCATATTATTACCGAATTGCATAATAACCGTTTTAAAAAGAGCATTGTTAAGTTTATTGTTGATTTTTGTAATGAGAACAATATTATGTCTATCGCTGAAGGAGTTGAAACGAAGGAAGAATATAAAGCAGTTAAAGATTTAGGGGTGGATGCTATCCAAGGCTTTTATCTGCATAAGCCTTCGGCGTACATTGATACCAACAAAATGACAGAAGACGCCAAAAAACAAATTTTATTATAACTCCTCCAGCAAATCAGCCTTCCTTAAATAGCAAATAACTCTTTACTTCTGATTGAAGCAATAATAATATTTAGTAAGAAAATTAACCTATGTCCCACATAATTATATCGTTTTTTATAATAATTTTATCTTCGGCTTTATGCTCGTTGACTGAAGCGGCAATCCTTAGTTTGCCGTTAATTAAAGCCAGGATAATGTATGAACAAAGAAGGCCGAATTCTAAAGATGTCCTTTTCTTAAAGCAAAACATTTCTCTTGCGATTTCAACTATTGTAATTTTAAACAATGTTATAAATATCGCCGGTGCGATCTTTGTCGGCAATTTAGTTACAAGCCTTTATGGCAATGAATGGTTGGGTATAGCTTCGGCAATAATGACACTTGCGATTATTTTGCTAGGTGAGATGATCCCAAAGACACTTGGGGAGAGATATAAAACTCCGGTGTCGCTCCTTATGTCTAAGCCTTTGCGGTTTTTGGTATGGATATTAAGGCCATTTGTTGGTTTGGCAAATATTTTAACTAAGCCCTTTGTCGGTGACAACAGCCATCCGAAAGTAACTGAGGATGAAATTAGGATTATGCTTAATTTGGGAAAAGATGAGGGTACGGTTGAGATGGATGAAGCGGCCTTGTGCGGGCGTGTTTTTAAATTAAATGACGTTAGGGCGATGCATATTATGAAGCCCATTGAAAAAATATTTGCTCTCCCTGGCAATAAAACACTAGGCGAACTTAAAGAAGAGATAATCAATGCGCGCTATAGTCGGATTGCTGTTTACAACAAGAATGTTTTGGATATTATTGGGATGGTACAGCAAAGAGTACTTTTAAGAGAGATTGCCCGTGATAATTATGAAGCTAAAATTAATGATTTTATGAGCCCGCCGATTTTTGTCAGTTGGATTACTAAGGCCGATGCGTTACTAGAGATGTTCAGGAACTATCATCAGCATCTATTTTTCGTGCAGGATGCCAACAAAAAAACTGTTGGATTGGTTTCAATGGAAGATGTGCTGGAGGAATTGTTCGGTGAAATTTATGATGAAAAAGATCAATATGGCGCAAGCAAAACATAAGAAAGAAGACAAGCAAATATGATTATTCCGCTTATTAATTCCAAAAGGAAGAAATTAGGTGACAGAGCAAATGGTATTTTGTTACATGTTAGTTCGTTGCCGTCGGAATATGGAATCGGTGATTTAGGCCCAAAGGCTTATGATTTTGTTAATTTCTTAAATGAGGCCAGGCAAACGTTTTGGCAGATACTACCCTTGAATCCGACCGACCCTTACAGCGGAAATTCTCCTTACAGCAGCCCGTCGGCATTCGCGGGCAATATCCTCTTTATTTCGCCGGAAATTTTGTTAAAAGATGGTTTTGTTTCTAGAGAAGATTTACCGCAGGATTCATCAGCGTATAGCGATAAGGTGCATTTTGAAGAAGTTATTAATTCTAAAGAACAGCTTTTGGATATTGCTTATGCCAATTTCCTAGTAAAGAAAACTAAATTAAAAGAGTTTGAAGCCTTTTGCGCGGGGAACAAAAAGTGGCTTAACGATTATGCCTTATTTATGACGATAAAAGCTGAATTTGAAGGTGAGGCCTGGATAAATTGGCCGGATGATTTAAGATGTCGTGATAAAAAGGCTTTGTTGCGAATTGAAACAGAAAAAAAAGAAAAAATTCAAAAAGAAAAATTCCTACAATTCTTATTTTACAGCCAATGGGACAATTTAAAGAAATACGCTAATTCGAAAGGCGTGAATATCGTTGGAGATATTCCGATTTATGTCAGTTATGATAGCGTCGATGTTTGGAAGGAAAATGAGATATTCCAACTAGATGAAGATAAGCGCCCCGTTTTTGTTGCCGGTGTTCCGCCGGATTATTTTAGCCAAACCGGGCAAAGATGGGGAAATCCCGTTTATAATTGGGAGTATTTAAAAGAAACCGATTTTAAATGGTGGATTGAACGGATTAATTTTAACTTGAGGAATTTTGACGTTATCCGTATTGATCATTTCCGCGGATTTGTTGATTATTGGGCGATTCCGTCCTGTGAGGAAACTGCTGTTAACGGGCATTGGGAAATAGCTCCGGTAGATGAATTCTTTGCGTCTCTAAAGAAACAATTAGGCGAACTTCCGATTATTGCCGAGGATTTAGGATTCCTTTCACAGTTAGCCAAGGATAAAATTAATGGTTTAGGTTTCCCGGGTATGAAAATATTGGTTTTTGCGTTTGGCGGAAATCCGCAGGATAATCCATATATGCCTTTTAATTTCGGCGAGAATGCGGTTGTTTATACCGGTACTCACGATAATAATACTGTTGTTGGCTGGTTCCACGAAGAAGCCCGAAGCGAAGAAAAAATGAATTTGGTAAGATTTATGAACCGTGAAGTTTATATTAATAATATTCATTTGGAATTTATTGAAATCGCGATGAATTCCAGAGCCAATCTATCGATTATTCCCATCCAAGATGTTTTAGGTTTACCCGGTAAAGACAGGATGAATATTCCGGGAACTCCATCTGACAATTGGAAATGGCGGATGCTTCCCAATGTTCTTGATGGAAATGTTAGGGCAAAATTGGCTGAATTAACCAGCAAATATAGGAGGTATTAGCTGTAAACTGCTGCAGTGTAATCTTTTATATAAAAGAAACCGTTTGCAAAAACCTTCATAAAGCCTCTTTTTTTATAATATTTATATTGTATACTTTTAAAGTGATGAATATTTGTATTATATGAAAACTTACACTAACCCAAAACGCTCTTTTTCTTACCGATTTATCTCAATTGTTATTCTGATTAGTTTTTTCTTGAATACTGTTATTGGGAGCCGGATTTCGTTTGCCCAGAATATTAATAATGTTTTACCTGCTACCAATATTGTAAATTTAACTCCAAGTTTTTCACCTGTTCTGGTAAAAGGAATTAAGATATTTCCGGATAATCCGTTTAAGTTTAATTTTATTGTTGATGCCGGTGAGGAAAATTTATCCACTGATAAACTTACCGAAGAATCTACCAAACTCATAAAGTATTTTCTAACTACTTTAACCATTCCTGATAGTGACATGTGGGTTAATTTGTCGCCTTATGAAGAAAATAGAATAATTCCCGATACTTTTAATGAAACTATTATGGGCCAGGAAATGTTGGCGCAAGATTATCTATTAAAGAAATTAACAGCGTCTTTAATGTTCCCGGAGAATGAATTAGGGGTTAAATTTTGGGATAGGATTCATAAAGAAATTTATGAAAAGTATGGAATATCAGAAATGCCGCTTGATTCAATGAAAAAAGTTTGGATTGTCCCGAATAAAGCAGTCATTTATGAGCATGGCGACAGTGCGTTTATTACAGAAAGTTCGATGAAGGTAATGTTGGAGGAAGACTATGATGCAAAAGAGCAAAGTCGCAGCCCTGAAGGCGAAAACTCGGGAAATGAAAGCAATTCAGCAAAATTAATAAATGAGGCAACTCGCGAAATCATTATCCCTCAAATAGAAAAAGAAATAAATGAAGGCAAGAATTTCGCCTCTTTAAGGCAGATTTATAATTCAATGATTTTAGCGACATGGTTTAAGCGGAATTTACAAAAAAATATTTTAGGCGATATTTATGTGGGGAAGAGCAAAGTTGATGGAGTAGAAAGTAATGATAAAGAATCAAAAGAAAAGATTTATGGGCAGTATCTGGAAGCTTTTAAGGCTGGTGTTTATGATTTAATCAAAGAAGATTATGATTCCGATACGCAAACAGTGGTTGCTCGGAAATATTTTTCCGGTGGTGTGAAAATAGCTAAGAATATTGATAAGGCAATGTTAATAAACGGCCGAGGAGAAGATGCGGAAAAATATTTAGCTTTAGGCGGCCGTGACGTTGAAGTTGTTAGCGGAATAAAACCTCGGACAGACGGCGCTCTTTTAGGGAAATACGATGCCAAGGCAGTTGCGGCTGACAAGAGAACATCATCCGGAATATTTATGGACTCTGGATATTACAAAGAAATAGTACCGAAAATTCCGAAAGAGCTGGCTTTGGTAATTAACGATACTGAGGTCACGGATAAAATAGATGAGATAATAGGACAGATTCTTGTAGAAGCAATGTTTGAAAAGTATTACAGTTTGCCCGAGGATATTCGAGAAAATATTTTAGAATTATCCAATTTGTCATTGTATAAAATTGAACAGATTAAAGGTGGTTTAAGGCCAAGAGATATCGATCGATGGTTATCCGAGATTCATAGTTTTTTCGAAGATGAATATTTCCCACAGATGTATAAATTTGCATCCCAAGGAGAAATTGACGCCAATTCCAGAATGCTAAATTGGAAAGCCGGTGAATCAGAGGCGGTCTCCGAGCTAGATTATTATAGAGAATATCTTGTAGATGTCTTCCCTGGGAGTGATTTGCTTGTCTCGCGCTCAAATTCGCCTATTTTAGATTTAGCTTCCGGCCCAAAAGCGGCAGCTCTTATGAAAAGTGTTTCCCCCAATCAAGCTTTAATATTGACTGATATTTCCTTTTTCGTTGAAGCTTTTCTAAATAAGATGAAGAATCTTATGGGAGTTGGGGAGAATGTAATTGTCAGCAGGGTTGACTTGACAAATGCGGAGCAAGTTTTTATGAAAGGCCCATATTCTCAAATCAGGTTAGGCAATGCTTTAACTTATGTCCAATTTACTGAAGATTTTTATCGACAAATGTTTGATAGCGTAGAGCCTGGCGGAATTATAACTTTGGAATATTACGGGCAAGACAGGCATGTGTATTTTGGTTTACGAATGATGAACGAAATTATGAGAAGCCGCTCTGATTGGAAATCTTTCGAGATGAATAGGCAGGATCCGGGAGGGACGAGATTTAGAAAGGTTGTTGTGTTTGTTAGAGACGGCGCGCTTTTAGGAAAATATGATGCTAAGGCAGTTGCGGCTGACACAAGAACTCCTTCGGAAATATTTATGCAAACAAAAGATTATAAAGAGCAACATCCGGTTCTGCCTAGTGAGCTAGGGTTAATAATTGACGATGCAGAAGTAAGAGCTGAGATCGATAAGGTTATTGCCTTGATGTTATACAATTCAAATGATGAGCCGGGACAGTATTTTCTTAGCCGAGAAGATGAGGAAATGGAATATTCCATCATGAATTTGGCAGGTTTCTGCTTTAAAAAGTTAAAACAAAAAACTGGTAAAAGATATTCTGATGATGAGAAGGTTGATATTACAAGCGACTATTATTATTTTTTCATGACAGAATATTTCAGGGAACTTTTAGAGTGGTCCCGT
>JAKLDK010000149.1 GCA_022703565.1 Candidatus Omnitrophota bacterium | reverse complement strand
AACCCCATAAATTATATTGCTTTTGCGGCCGGATTCAGCATGGGGACTTTTGTCGGCATCACCATAGAAAAAAGGATAGCTGTAGGGAATTTAGCGGTTCAATTCATAACAGGCAAGGATCCGGCTGGCTTATTAACGTATTTCCGCGCAAATGGTTACGGCGCAACTACAATCGACGCACAGGGGACATCCGGCCCTGTAAAGATTATTTTTATAATTGTGCGGCGCAAGTTATTGGACCGGACATTAGATATTATAAAGAAATTTGACCCCGATGCATTTTATACCATAGGGGATGTAAGGACGGCAGCGCGTCTTAGCCCTGCAATATAAGAGGAAATGAGTCATGTGCCCTTATTTTGTTGCTACAAGGCCGATTGGTTATTGCGGATGTTACGGAGACGGATTATTCCGCCCCAGCATCAAACGCAAAAAGCAGTATTGTGTGGGGAAATTTATGGATTGCCCATTCTATCAATTAGAAATGAGGCCTATTATTATCAAGTCAGTGCGGGGATCGAAAAGTAATGAGGCATGAATATTTTAGCCTGGTTATTGCAAAAGCATTGGATGGTTATGAGGGATATTTCAATAATGGACATTGAAAGAGATCTTAAGAAATTAAATGATGACTTGCTTAAAAGCTGCCGTTTAACGCAGGAAGCCATAAGCAAAACATCCAGCATCCTGATGCGTTTTGATGCCCGCAAGATTCAGGAGATAATAGACAATAACAAAAAAATAGGGGTTCATTGTGTCGCCTCTCAAGAATATCTTACCGATATCATTAAACAGTATCAGCCCGAAGGCAGCGTCTTAACATTCATCTCTTCAAGCATAAGCGTTAATATTGAATTAAAACAAATTGGAGACTTAACCGCTGGTATTGCGGAAAGCCTATTAAGTTTAAATACAGATATCCCCGAGAGGTATAAAATCAATATTTCTCAATTTGCTAAAATTTTTCAAAATATTGTCTGGGATTCGGTTATTGCTTTTTTAAAACAAGACGCAGGGTTAGCTAAGAAGACTATTTTAGCAAGCCTGGAGTTAAAAAAGATATGCAGCCGCATGCAGGACGATTTAATAGAAACAAATAAAAAAGCAGAAACAACGGAAAGAGGCGAAACCATTTTATTATTTATTATCCAGAGTGTAGGTGATATCGCTGCGCACACAGTCAATATTGCGGAAATTAGCGCATAAGGATTAAGAATGAGTTAAGCTAAATGTGTATAATTAAAAAAAGCGACTACAGGAGAATGAAGGAGTTAATAATTGGCTATGAGGCCGGGGGTTTTCCTGATCGACAAACAAAAAAACACATTTTATTTGTTAAAGAAAAGTTAAATAAAGCAAAAAAAGTTGATGATACTTATCCCGGACTCACTGATATCGTATACCTTAATTCTGCAGTAAGGTTTAAAAATATATCAACTGCGGAGGAAAAGGAATATTTATTTGTCATTCCAAAAATTGAGTGCAAAGAACTGGGCAGAGTTTCTGTGCTTTCTAATTTAGGAATTGCTTTGCTGGGGCATAAGAAAGGAGATACCGTAGAAGTAAAAGAATCCGACGGATCAAAATACAGTGTTCAAGTATTAAAGATACAACCCACATCAGAGTTATGGATTAAAAAGCTCGAGCAATATAAAGAATAGAAAGCTAATCTAAAATAATATAGAGAAGGAGCAGCAATGAAAGACAAACAAATTTATATAACAAAGCCGGATTTTGACCGCCTCACAGAAATAACCAAAAATATAAGGTCTAGGCAGGAGATTGACAGGCGCTCTCTTGATGAGCTGGAGCACAGCTTCAGCTCGCGGGATGAATTAGGATTAATTAAAGAAGTAAGAAAAATAAAAAGCTCAAGGAACGATACGGAGTGGGCGCGGATTGAAGAGCTTGAAGCCGAGTTAAACAGGGCAATTGTAGTTGATGCCGACAAAATTCCGCCTGATATCGTTACGATGAACTCAAAGGTTTGCCTTAGGGATGCCGATACAGGCAAAGACGAAATTTATCAATTAGTATACCCCGAAGACGCAGATATTGAGCAAAACAAAATCTCTATTTTAGCTCCCATTGGCACAGCAATATTGGGATATAAAGTAGGAGATATTATTGAATGGAAAGTCCCGGCAGGTTTAAGAAAACTTAAAATTAAGAAAATAGTATATCAGCCGGAAGCGGCCAAAGAATACCAACTCTAAACTCAGGCGATATGAATAAGAAAATTATTAAAAAAGCAGAAGAACTGATAGCGCAAAGAAAACTTTCCGAATTAAAGGAGATTATTCCGCAGCATCCGGAAGACATAGCGTATTTTATCTCTCATCTTTTTAATCCATCCTGGAAAATGATCGTATTCCGCATGATTCCTCCCGAGACCGCCGTGGAAGTCTTTATGAGTTTTCCTGTAGAGGAGCAGGAAAAAATGCTCGAGGATTTAACCACATCTGAAATCAGGACAATCTTAAATGAAATGTCGGTTGACGACAGGACTGGATTATTTGAAGAAATGCCCGCGGAGCTGGTTAAAAAATTTATGAGCTATCTTTATTATGAGGAAAGAGAGATAGCACAGCAGATACTTAATTATCCCGATAATTCCGTGGGAAGGCTGATGACTCCGGACTTTGTGCAGCTTTATGAAGACATGACTGTTGAAGCCGCCCTGGAGCACATAAAACAAATCGGCTTAAAAACAGAAACAATTTATCACGCTTATGTATTAAACGCCGAAAGG
>JAKLDK010000148.1 GCA_022703565.1 Candidatus Omnitrophota bacterium | reverse complement strand
CCGGGGCATTTCAAAGGTGTAGCGACAATAGTTACAAAACTTTTGAATATTGTCCGTCCTGACACGGTATACCTGGGACAAAAAGACGCCCAGCAAGCAATTCTAATAAAGAAAATGGTTGCAGATTTAGATTTCTTTGTTAAAGTAAAAGTCTGTCCGACCGTCAGAGAAAAAGATGGTTTGGCTTTAAGCTCAAGGAATATTTATTTAAATAAAACGCAAAGAACGGAAGCAGTAGTTTTATTTAAAGCGTTAAAAGAAGCGGACCGCCTAATTAAGAACGGCGAGAGAAACGCAAAAGCAATAAAAGATTTAATTGGGAAGAAAATAATCGTTGACTCCTCCGGGAGAATACAATACATTGCCTGTGTCGATAACGAAACATTGGCTGATGTAAAGGCAATAAAAAATACAACCTTGATTGCGGTTGCTGTTTATTTCGGTCAAACAAGATTAATTGATAATAGGATTGTTAAAATATAATGGGCTCAAGAAATAAATTAATTAGCTTCGGTATAATGGGTTGCGGCGCGATAGGTTGTGGCATCGCTAAAAGCTTTAAAAAAGAATTGAAAAACGTTTGCCGCCTTTCAGCAATATATGACATTAATCCCCAAGCCTCACAAGATTTAGCAAAGAAGAATAATCTCGACCAGAAAATCATTAAGAAAAATATCTCTGGACTTATAAAAAGTTGTGATATAGTAGTTGAAGCTGTTAATGCCAGTAATACTCGTCAGATATTAAAAAAGATTATTAAGGAAAAGAAGAATATTATCGTAATGAGTGTTGGCCAAATATTAAACGCTAAAGATTTATTCGCTTTAGCCCGACGAAACAGATGCAAAATAATAATCCCCTCCGGGGCAATCGCCGGAATTGACGCTATAAAAGCAGCCAATGTGTCGGGGATAGATAAAATTACTCTTACCACCCGCAAACCAATCACCGGATTCAAAGATAATCCTTACATAAAAAGCAAAAAAATTAATTTAGCAACAATAAAAGACGAGACTACCATATTCAAAGGAAGCGTTGATGAAGCCATTAAACATTTCCCGCAAAACATTAACGTAGCCGCAACCTTAGCGCTTGCTTGCGGAAACAAAAGCAAATTGACAGTCAATATTTCAACTTCACCTAAATTTAAGCGAAATTCACACGAAGTAGAAATTACCGGTAAATTCGGTAGAATCAAAACCCGCACTGACAATCAAATTTCTCCGGATAATCCTAAAACTAGTTATTTGGCTATTCTTTCTGGAATTCAGGCCATAAAAAATTATTGTGGCGAAATTTTGGTTGGAACTTAAATATAAACCATAAAAGGAGGTTACACATGGCTACTAAAGTCGCAAAAGTCGGAATCAAGAAGCAAAAAGGATATCTCTACTTCGTAGACAAGAAGGGTGATATTTCTTGCGCAGTAATGGCCCGCGGAAACAAAAAAGGCGGAAAACCAAAGAAAGTCGCTGCAGTCGGAATTAAGAAACAAGGTGGTTTCTTATATTTCATCGACAAACAAGGCGATATCTCATGCGCCAAGATGGTCAGAGGCGGAAAAAAGAAAAAAGCCAAGAAAAGATAGTAGTTAGCTTTTCTTGCATAAAGCAAAAACGGCTCTTGTGTCATTTATCAGCACAAGAGCCGTTTCAATTTGTGTTGACTCTTTTTATACTTTGCTTTATATTTAACCTCTAAAACAATATTTATATAAATCTGCTTCAAATAGTGGAATCAAATGGAATCAAAATTTATCACAATTCAAGGGGCAAAAGAGCACAACCTTAAAAATATCAGCTTAAAGATCCCGCGCAATAAATTTACGGTTATTACCGGGCTTTCGGGTTCAGGAAAATCTTCGCTAGCATTTGATACCATTTATGCCGAAGGGCAAAGAAGGTATGTCGAAAGTTTATCCGCTTATGCCCGGCAATTCTTGGAACAACTACAAAAACCAAATGTTGAACATATTGACGGATTATCGCCTACAATTTCAATTGAGCAGAAAACTACCAGCCGCAATCCGCGCTCAACGGTCGCAACTCAAACCGAAATATATGATTATTTACGCTTATTATATGCCCGGGTCGGAACGCCACATTGCCCGAAATGCGGAAAGAAAATAGATAAACAAACCGCCCAGGAAATCGTCGAACAATTATTAAAAAAAGACGGCGAAAAAATCACAATACTTGCTCCAATTATCCGGCATCGTAAAGGCGAATACCGCGATATCGGCAAGAAAACCGCCAAAGCCGGATATGCCCGGTTAAGAATTGACGGAAAAGTTTATGACGTTCAAGATAAAATTGCTTTAGATAAATATAAGAACCACAATATTGAAGTGGTTGTTGACCGAATCACAATTGCCCCGAATGTAAAAAAGCGCCTGACTGATTCGATTGAAACCGCAATTTCACAAAGTAACGGTATTGTGCTGGTAGATTTTGAGAGCAAACTTCCGGAAATGCTTTTTAGCGAGAAATACGCCTGCACTGATTGCGAAATAAATATTCAAGAAATAGAACCGCGAACATTTTCTTTTAATTCGCCTTTTGGCGCTTGCCCGACCTGCAACGGCCTGGGCACAAAAATGGAAATCGACCAGAATCTTTTGATTCCGGACACATCGAAATCCTGGGTTAACGCTATCGCCCCGGCGAAAAAAGGGAAACGCGGTTATTTAATGTATTATCGCGCCGTTATGCGCGAATGGGCCAATCTTTATAAAATCGACCCCTATAAGCCTTTTAACAAAATGAGCAAAAAAGATATTAATACCATTTTCTATGGCAGTGAAGACACAATTTGGGGCAAACCTTTTGAAGGC
>JAKLDK010000147.1 GCA_022703565.1 Candidatus Omnitrophota bacterium | reverse complement strand
TCCGGCCAGCAAAGCGTTTATTGGAACAATAGATATGTTCCCGCAAGAAGGAAAATACCATTACGACGGGCATCGGAAATGTAATGTTTGTTTTAATCCCCTTGATTCAATAAAAAATAAGAATATCTGCCCAAAATGCGGAAAAGAATTAATTATTGGGGTCATGAACCGTGTTGCGCAATTAGCGGATAGAGATAATGTCGAGTTAAGACCCGATAGAAAACCGTCGTATTCGATTATTCCTCTTCCTGAAATTCTTTCTGAAATTAATAATGTTGGGCCGAATTCTAAAAAAATTAAAAAACATTATCTTGATATTCTCTTAAAGTTAGGGCCGGAATTAGAAATATTATTAGATAAGCCAATTGGGGAAATTAATAATTCTTGTGCGGAAGTTCTTGCCCAAGCCATTGATCGGATGCGCAAAAGAAAAGTTTTTGTAAAAGAAGGTTACGACGGAGAATATGGAAGAATTAAATTGTCTGAAGGGAACAATGAAGCGCCGGTTAGAGCTTTAATTAACTTTGATGTTAAAGAGTATCAGAAAATTAAAAAAGGAGCGTAAACCAAACGCTCCTTTTTTACTCATAATAGAGGCTTGCCAATTATTTGGGCAAATCTACTTTCCAGATGTCTTTGTTATATTCCAGTATTGTTCTATCGGACGAGAAAATCCCGGATTTAGCAACATTATAAATTGATTTCTTCGTCCAAGATTCTTTATTTTGGTATTCCTTCGAAATAATATCTTGCATCTTACAATAAGCTTCAAAGTCAGCACACAATAGATATTGATCCCCGCTATAAAGAGAATCTAAAAGCGGCTTGTAAAGATCCGGTGTATGCGGTGAGAAGAAATTAGTTGCAATCAAATGGAAAACATCTTTTAACATTTGGGATTTATCAATAAATTCTCTCGGATTATATCCTCTTTGCTTTAAGGCTTCGACTTCATGGGCTTTGTGCCCAAATATAAAGATATTATCTTTACCTAAAACTTCTGACATTTCCACATTGGCGCCGTCGAGAGTTCCAATGGTAAGAGCTCCGTTTATCATAAACTTCATATTTCCGGTTCCGGAAGCTTCTGTCCCGGCGGTTGATATCTGTTCGGATAATTCGCTCGCGGGGAATATCTTTTCAGCTAATGAGACACGGTAATTTTCGAGAAAAACCATTTTAATTTTACCGTTGACATCGCTATCTCTATTTATGGCGGCAGCAATGCTATTTAAGAATCTTATTATTAATTTTGCCATAAAATATCCCGGGGCTGATTTGCCTCCGACTAAGAATGTCCTGGGCTGAATAAAATTCTTAGGAGAATTCTTAATTGTCAAATATTGCGAAACAATGTAAAGGGCAAAAAGAAGCTGTCTTTTATATTCGTGGATTCTTTTTACCTGGACGTCATACATTGATTTAGGATCGATAATTACGTTGGCTGTTGAACGGATATATTCAGCCAAGAATTTCTTGTTATTACTTTTTATTTCCTGCCATTTATCAACAAATGATTTTTTGTCGGCATGCTTTAAGAGTTTCTCGATTTGGCTTAAATCAGTAATCCATTTATCACCTATTGCTGAGGTGATTAAATCGGACAATTGCGGATTTGCTTTTAAAAGCCAGCGGCGAGGAGTAATGCCGTTAGTTTTATTGTTGATTTTATTTGGGTAAAATTCATTAAAATCACGGAATAAGTTTTTCTTGAGCAAATCAGAATGTAGTTGCGAAACACCATTTACTGATTTTGAACCGATAATACAAAGATACGCCATCCTTATCTTTTTGGGGCTGCCTTCTTCGACTAAAGACATTCGGCTTAAGCGATCGCCGTCGCCCGGATATTTTACCGCAACTTTTTCTAAGAATTTAGCATTGATCTCGTATATTATTTGTAAGTGGCGGGGCAAAAGATTTCCCATTAAATCAACTGACCATTTTTCCAGGGCTTCCGGCATAAGGGTATGGTTGGTGTAGGCAAAAGTATTTTGCACAATATCCCAGGCCGTGTCCCAATCTAAATCATAATCATCCAAAAGTACACGCATCAGCTCGACTATTGCTAAGGCCGGATGCGTATCATTTAATTGAATTGCCACTTTTTTAGGCAAATCGCGAAAATCATCATTCTCGACTTTAAATCGGCGGATAATATCAGCAATTGAGGCGGCGGTAAAGAAATATTCTTGTTTTAACCTTAATTCTTTTCCTTGGCTTACTGAATCATTGGGATATAAAACTTTAGAAATGTTTTCCCAAAGCACTTTTTGCTGGACAGCTTGTTCGTAGTCGCCGGTATTGAAATATTCCAAATCAAATTCTTCCGAGCTTTTTGCCGACCATAATCTTAGCGTGTTTACAACGTCATTTTTATAACCGGCAATAGGAATATCGTAAGGAATCGCATAAACCTCCTGAGAATCAATCCAACGATACGACACCCGTCCGTTTTTATCTTGAAACATTTCGGTCTTCCCGTAAAACTTTATTTTCACAGAGTATTCTTTTCGGGCAAATTCCCACGGACAGCCGTATTTTAACCATTGATCCGGAAACTCAACTTGTTGGCCATTTTTTATTTTTTGATGAAAGATGCCGTAATCATATCGGATGCCGTAACCATGAGCGGGAATTCCTAAGGTTGCCATTGATTCCAAGAAACAGGCGGCTAAGCGTCCTAACCCTCCGTTGCCTAATCCAGCGTCAACTTCCTGCTCTCTTATCTCTTCAAAATTTTGGCCTAATTCTCCCATTGCTTTTTGAATTTCTTTTTCTAACCCAAGATTGTAGGAATAAGAGCCTAGTAACCTCCCGATTAAGAATTCCATTGATAAGTAATAAACCCTTTTTAGATTTTCTTTGTGGTAACGCTGTTGAGTATTAATCCATCTTTCAACTATCCGGTCACGGATAGCTATTGCCAGCGA
>JAKLDK010000146.1 GCA_022703565.1 Candidatus Omnitrophota bacterium | reverse complement strand
TATCTCAGCTTTATCATGAGCATAAAAATGGATTAAATGCTGGTTATGCCAAGTTTGAAACATTCCCGATTTGGAATCTTCCTTTAAAGCATCCGGTCAATGTTGCTTATGAATGCGCGACTGCTGATATCAAAGATTTTAACGCAATCGATTCATTTCATTTAGAGGCTTATAAGAAAACATCCGTTAATTATAACCGTGACTTGGAAATATTCCCGGTTTTAAAAAGAATTCTTACCAAGATTATGGGCGATGATTCTGTTTATAAGTCGCCTACTGATATGGGCGTTAATCGGGCCGGATTTGGAATTGTTAATGATGCGATTGTTCAAGAGGCTTCTAGGCAAGAAGCCATCCGGCGATATTTCAGGTATAAATGTGAGTTTGCTTTAGGTTTGGTTGATAAAGAAGCGGTTCAGCGCGCGCAGCTTTTGATGGAAGAATTGGGAATAAAAGAAGAAGACCGAAAAGTTGTTGCATCTGCACGTGAGGCTGCTAATGAGGCGATGGAACGCGGGTTGGGAAATGACGGAGTTTATTGTGGAGCGGCAATTGAATTATCTGACGGGAAAATAATTACGGGTAAGAATTCAACTCTTATGCATGCTGCTTCGAGCTTGATTTTGAATACTTTAAAAACATTAGCTGAAGTCCCAGATAAAATTCCGCTTTTGTCGGAGAACATCATTAACTCAATATCAAATTTAAAGAAAAATATATTAAATGCAAAGACGGTTAGTTTGGATTTAGATGAAACTTTGATTAGTTTAAGCATAAGCGCGGCGACAAATCCGGCATCGCAATTAGCGATTGAAAAATTAAAAGAACTGCAGGGATGCGAAGTGCATATGACGCATATTCCGACTCCGGGAGATGAAGCTGGGTTAAGAAGGTTAGGTGTTAATTTGACTACGGATCCAGTTTTTGCAACAAAAACATTTCAAGAAACTAAATAAGTGTCATTCCGGCCAAAGTGCCGGAATCTTTAATGGAATTAATTTGGTAGAGATTCCTGCATTCGCAGGAATGACAATAATAATGACGATAAAATAAAGCTAGAAGGGACGAAAAATTTATGCCAAGAAGAAAAGATATCCATAAGATTTTGATAATTGGTTCAGGCCCAATTATTATTGGCCAGGCTTGTGAATTTGATTATTCGGGTACACAAGCTTGCAAGGCTTTAAAAGAAGAAGGCTACGAAGTTGTTTTAGTTAATTCAAACCCAGCGACGATTATGACCGACCCGGGTATGGCGGATAAAACTTATATTGAACCTTTAACGGTTGAGAGCCTTGAGAAAATAATTGCGATTGAAAAGCCTGATGGATTGCTACCGAATCTTGGCGGGCAAACCGGGCTTAATTTATCATCCGCTTTAAACAAGCAAGGAATTTTAAAGAAATATGGTGTTGAAATAATCGGTGTAAAAGCGGATGCAATTGAGCGCGGAGAAGACCGCATAATATTTAAAGAAACCATGAATAAATTAGGTATTCCGATGCCGAAGTCAGATCCATGCTATTCGGTTGAAGAAGCGGAAAAAATAGCTGAAGGCTTAGGCTATCCGGTTGTTCTTCGCCCGGCTTATACAATGGGCGGAACCGGCGGCGGGTTAGTTTATAATGTTGAGGAATTACGCACTGTTGCGGCCCGCGGGATAAACGCGAGTATTATTGGGCAAGTTCTAGTCGAGGAATCAGTTTTAGGCTGGGAAGAACTTGAGCTTGAAGTTGTGCGTGATGCCAAAAACCAGAAAATAACAGTTTGTTTTATTGAAAATATTGATGCGATGGGAGTTCATACTGGAGATAGTTTTTGTGCCGCGCCAATGTTGACTGTGCCGGAAAAGTTGCAGAAAAGAATGCAGGAGTATTCTTACAAAATTGTTGATGCTATCGGAGTTATCGGTGGAACAAATATTCAATTTGCCCATAATTTAAAAGATGACCGCTTGGTTGTAATTGAGATTAATCCGCGTACTTCGCGTTCATCGGCCTTGGCTTCAAAGGCGACTGGATTTCCTATCGCTAGAATTTCAACCAAATTAGCGGCGGGTTTGACAATGGATGAAATTCCTTATTGGCGAAAAGGTACTTTAGAAAAATATGAACCGTGGGGGGATTATGTAGTTATTAAGTTTGCCCGTTGGGCTTTTGAGAAATTCCCGCAAGCCAAAGATATTCTTGGCACTCAAATGAAAGCTGTCGGTGAGGTTATGAGTATCGGAAAAACATTTAAAGAGGCTTTCCAGAAGTCTATCCGTTCTTTGGAAACAAAAAGATACGGGCTAGGCGGGGCTAAGAATTTTAAGGAGCTTACTTTGGATGAGTTAAAGCAAAAACTTATTTATCCGTCGAGTGAGCGCATTTTTATTATGTATGAGGCTTTGCGCAAAGGCATGACGGTTGATGAGCTTAACAAGGTTACCTATATTCATAAACATTTCATTAATGAAATGAAAGAGTTGGTTGATTACGAAGAAGAAATTTTAAAGTTCAAGTGGAACAAATTGCCGGATGAAAAACTAGCCAAGGCTAAAGAATGGGGATTTTCGGATAAATATTTATCCGGTATTTTCGGAGTTTCGGAAAAAGAGGTTCGTGAAAAAAGGATTAAGATTGGGAAGAAGGGGTGTTTTGCGGCAGTTCCGGTAAGCGGGGTTAAAGACGCGGCTTATTATTACTCGACTTACATTGCCGAAGATACTGTCCCGGTATCAAAGAATAAAAAGATTATGATTTTAGGCGGCGGGCCAAATCGTATCGGGCAGGGAATTGAGTTTGATTATACTTGTGTACACGCGGCTTTTGCTTTGCGTGATTTAGGGTATGAATCTGTTATGGTTAATTGTAATCCGGAAACAGTATCGACGGATTATGACACTTCTAATAAATTGTATTTTGAGCCGTTAACGGTTGAAGATGTATTAAGTATTTATGAA
>JAKLDK010000145.1 GCA_022703565.1 Candidatus Omnitrophota bacterium | reverse complement strand
CTTCAACAATACCTCTTTTTCTTGTAATCTCGGCAACTTTCTCAACCAGACTTGCAGCATGAAACAGGCCATGCTCGATATCATCGATAAATGCTTTACCAAAATACGTTGTAATTTTTCTAGTAATTGTTGCGATCTTAACTTGCTGTTCGACAGAAATACCATCTAACCCAACTTCTTGTATCTGCCCTTCAGCATCTCTTTTCAAGGCTAAAACAGCTTGATCTAAGTCTTCTTGTGCACCAGGCACAACTGCACTTCGAGACGATACAGCCCCTACCGTAGTTTTTGTTGCCTTCGGTCCTTGATCCAAAAGACTTACCTGCATCCTTAAAGCATCGGCTGCACTGGTTAAAGTTTGCTGTGCTTGTTCTCGTTCTTCTATTGGCAAATCTCCTAACATTGAAGCATCTTTCCTTATATCTCTAACTGCCGCTTTGGTACCGCCAGAGAAATATTTACGAGGTATAACTGTTTTTGTATCCGGGTCATAATCTTCCTTAATAAAATTATAAACACCTTTATTAAATGCCTCTAAATACTGGTTATAGATGTTTTCTTTAGCATTCTTATCCGACGAATCAACACCCATAATTTTATTTTTATCAACATAAACTTGTCCCAATAACGATTCTTTTAGGTTATCCTTAAACCATGATGCTAAAATAACAGCATTCATTATTTGGCGAAGAGAAGAGAAATTTTGCCCTTCATTAACTTCCTTTTCAATTTCAGGAATTAAAATTTCTCTGATAATTTTTGTCGTTGTTTCGCTATATTCTTGTGCTTGCGCTTCATTTACCTTATCAAGCCCGTATTTTTCAATACCTAAATTTTTATTTAAAGCAATAAAGTCTTCTTCAAGCATAACCTTTAAATGGCTATGGACAACAAAAGCTGTTCCTTCATGTTCTAAGACTGTTGCTTTACTTGGGACAATCCAAATCTTATTAAATGTGCTCATCTGGATATCGGTTGTGTTATAAAGTTTTTGGCTTTTTTCATAAACACTATCCCAGAATTTCTTACCTAAATCATTTTCCGGATAAACTAAGGTGGAAGTTAATTGTTTTAAAATATAATCCTGAGCCAAAAGATCGCGTCCCATATCAGTCTTACCAAATGCTTCGGGAATAATTCTATCTTTTTCATATGGAGATAAGTTAACCCATAATTCTTCTTCCGGGACTGTCAAAGAAGCTAAAAAGTATTTTATCATTTTAGTAGCTTCCGCTTTCAACGCTTCATTTGCCAATCCTGATTGACCAGGGTCAACAATAAAATCAAACATTAAAGGATTTTCCGGATGTACAGCTAAACCCTTGATTAATGCTGGCTCAAATCCAACGCTTGTTGTAACCATCGTACCCGGCACAGGCAAGTTTAAAACATTGTTACTAAATACTTGTGCATATGATGGCGTAACTAACGAAGTAAAAACAAACGCAATCGTTATTACCAGCGAAATAATTTTGCGGGTTAGTGTTGAAGTTTGATTGTTTTTAAAGCTGACCATGACCTTTTCCTCCGATTGATTTTAAAATTTTCTAAAGTATTTAAATTGAACAAACTTTAAAAAAGTTTGACTAATGAAATGTTAAACTTTTATCCGTGGCGTGATTCAGCAAGAAAATTCAAAAGGAAACGTTTTCTTGCATGAATTTCTGAAAGTATAACATATATTATATAGAATGCAAGTTTGGATGGATTTACTAACGACACGTAACATGCTCAAAATAAACCGCTTACAGTTAGAGCAAAAATAATTTAAAAATATTGCGTAAAAGTACAAAATCAAGCATTTCAAGAACCATCTTGGCAATCTTTTATAAAATATTGGGCAATAAAAAAACCCTCATTCCTAAGGGTTTATTTTTGGCTTTCTTATCAACAACTTAAAAGAAAAAAGCCGATAAAGATGAGGATGTCTCCCTCTCTCTATGCTTCGGCAACCCAGCCACCATCTTGTCCATTAACCTCGCATAACGTGTTTATATGCCCCGGAACGAATCCAGAACGGGCCTTTGCGGTCTTGAACAAATTAGGTCTGTCGGTTTTGCGTCCCCGGATTTCTCCGGGTTTACCTTTATCGGCCTACAATAAATATAACATATAGAGACAAGGTGTCAATGCCGTAACCTACTGGTATACAGATGTTTGCGGATGACAGTTTTAATTTGTATCCGTTATTATATGTTTTAAATAAAACACTTAGGGGATCGGGTTGAATATATGAAATTTGCTAAAGAATATTTCTCTTTAGTAGTAACTTCCTGGAAAGAAACACCAAGACGGTAATATCCGTCTTCTTTTGGCAAACAATAGCAAACCATAGCTTTTACATCGACGGGATCCTTAAAACTTATTAATCCGTCATCATCGCATTTATAAAGGATAAAACTTAAATTTAAAACAACGCCTTCAGGAAAAGCATGCTGAGAATATAATCCCATACCCGATTCGGATAAATCAATGGCTATTGCTTCAAATTCATCCCCGCCAACTAATTCACAAATTGACCAAGGAGCTTCAAACACTCGATAGAAAACCGATAAATTCACTTTTAGCCTTTGAAATCTTCTCCTATCGTTTTCATATGCCTTATTCATTGCTGTTACTCCTGTTCTTTTGATAGCAGATTTTAAGAACTAAACTATTATTTATCGGCTTAACATTCAGCCGTCAAACACACAAAAAAAGCCACGGAAATTTTACTTCCGTGGCTAATTCTTATTTTCTTCTATTGTAAGTATATACGCTTTTTCTAAAATTTCAAGGGGCCGGAAAAATATAAGGAATTAATTGGCATTATTTACACTATCAAATAATTCCTTTAATAACTTATGGTCCTTTATCCCGGGGAGCCTTTCAACCGAACTTGAGACATCAATTGCGTAAGGCTTAACCTCTGTTACCGCCTCTTTGATGTTCTGAGTGCTTATCCCTCCGGATAATATTATCGGCTTGTTAAAATTAATACCTTTTATTATTTCCCAATTAAATGTTTTT
>JAKLDK010000144.1 GCA_022703565.1 Candidatus Omnitrophota bacterium | reverse complement strand
GCCGGGATGCGGCCGGTGTGTATTCATAACCGGCCTGATTTTTTGCTGATGGCCTTTGACCAGATTGTCAATCATGCCTCAAAATGGAGTTACATGTTTGCCGGGCAAGTTCCGATTCCCTTGGTAATACGGGCTTGTATCGGCCGGGGGTGGGGTTCAGCCGCGCAGCATTCGCAGGCATTGCAATCTTTATTTGTTCATATTCCGGGATTAAGAATTGTTATGCCTTCGACGGCGTATGACGCTAAGGGCTTATTGATTACGGCTATTGCCGATAATAATCCGGTTATTTATATCGAGCAAAGATGGTGTTATAAGCATGTCGGATTTGTTCCGGAACATATTTATTCAATTCCATTCGGGCAGGGAGTTGTTAGAAAAGAAGGAAAAGATGTAACGATTGTCGCTGTGTCTCATATGGTAATCGAATCTCTTAGGGCAGCGGAAGAATTAGAGAAAAAAGGCATAAGTGTTGAGGTAATTGACCCCAGAAGTTTAAAGCCATTAGATGAGGAAATAATTTTAAAATCTTTGCAAAAAACCGGGAAACTGATTGTTGCCGACCTTGCTTGGAAAACGGGCGGATTTAGCGCTGAGGTTATTACGACGATTGCGGAGAAGGGTTTGCATCTTTTAAAGAAGCCGCCGGTTAGAGTTGCTTTTCCGGATATTCCAACGCCAAGCGGGTTTACCCTCGAAGATGCTTTTTATCCGGGGGTTAAAGATATTATTCAGGCAGTTGAAACAATGGTTACATAAAAAATTTATGAACAAAGAATCTAGAATATTAATAATCGGGCATAATGATATTATCGAAAGGTCGCTCTATAATTATTTCGTTAACAACGGATTTAAAGGTGCTGTCTCTTCGTCGGACATTGCTTTAAATACTACAATCCAGTCTTCTGTATTTCATTATTTTTCAGGATGTCGGCCAGAATATGTTTTCTTGTCGTCAGTCCGCTCCGGAGGCATTGAAGCTAATATAAAATTTGGTGCAGATTTTATTTATGAAAATCTGGAAAGCCAAAATAATATCTTTTATTCGGCCAATAAATTTGGAGTAAAGAAGCTTATATATTTTGCCAGTTCTTGTGTTTATCCGAAGAATTGCGAGCAGCCGATTAAAGAAAATAGTTTATTAATCGGGCCAATTGAGGAGACAAGTGCTCCATACGCAACCGCAAAAATTGCCGGAATTGAAACGGCCCGGGCGTTTCGCAAGCAATATAATTTTAATTGCATAACGGCAATACCAGCGACTATATATGGCCCGGGTAATGAAACAGACAAAGAAACTTCTCATGTAATCCAGGCGTTAATTGCCAAATTCTCTGACGCGCTTGAGAATAAAAGTGAAGAAGTTATTGTTTTAGGTACGGGTGAGCCGCGGCGTGAATTTTTGTATTCAGATGATTTTGTGCGGGCGGTAATTTTGTTGATGGAAAAATATAACGATAATGAAATTATAAATATCGGATGCGGTAATGATATTTCTATTAAAGAATTAGCGCAAATGATTGCTAAAACAATCGGGTTTAAAGGGAAAATCAAGTTTGATACTAGCCGGCCTGACGGAGTAAAACAAAAGTTGTTAGATAATCAGAAAATTACTTCTTTGGGATGGCAATCAAAAGTTAGCTTAGAGGAAGGTTTAAGAAAAACTATTGATTGGTATCGGGAAATAAAAGATAAGAAATAAAAAGTAAAAGAGAAGAAATGGAGTAAATGATATGAAGATTTTAGTTACAGGTGGAGCCGGGTATATTGGTTCGGTCTTAGTTCCAACTTTATTATCCAAAAATCATCAAGTTACTGTTTTGGATAATTTTATGTTTAACCAAACTTCGCTTTTGGATTGCTGTCATTCTGAAAAGCTTGAAATTGTCCGCGGTGATACCCGCAATGAAAACTTGCTAAAGAAATTGATTAAGGATAAAGATGCGATTTTCCCGTTGGCTTGTTTAACCGGCGCGCCTTTATGCTCGAAAGAACCGCAAATGGCCGAAGATGTTATTCTAAATGCGATGAAAATAATCTTAAAAAATCGCAGTAAGAATCAAATGATTATTTATCCGACGACAAATAGCGGTTACGGGGTAGGGCAAAAAGATAAGTTCTGCGATGAAAATACGCCTTTAAACCCGATTTCTTTATATGGCAAATTAAAAGTCCAGGTTGAGAATGAACTTTTGGATAGCAAAGAAGCAATTACGCTTCGTTTGGCAACGGCTTTTGGTGTTAGCCCCCGGATGCGGTTGGATTTGCTCGTAAATGATTTTACCTATCGGGCGGTATATGACCGTTATGTGATTTTATTTGAGGCGCATTTTAAGCGTAACTACATTCACGTCCGTGATGTGGCAAAAGCGTTTCTTCATTCGCTTGATAATTTTAACAAGATGAAAAACGAGCCTTACAATGTCGGATTAAGCGATGCTAATTTCAGCAAAAAAGAATTATGCGAAGAAATCAAAAAGCATGTTCCGGAATTTTATTTTCTCGAGTCTAATGTCGGCGAGGATCCGGATAAAAGAGATTATATTGTTAGCAACGAAAAAATAGAGAAGACCGGATATAAGCCGGATGTTTCTTTATCCAAAGGAATTGAAGAATTAGTTAAAGGTTACCAGATAATTAAAAGGAATCAGTTCGCGAATATTTAATTCAATGCCGAATATCGATTGTTTGTTTATAAAGCCAAATAGCCAAAAAAGAATCTTTCAGGATTTAAGTAAAGGTTTATCCGGAATCGAGCCGCCGTTATGGCTGATTTTAACTGCTGCTTATTTAAGGGATAAAGGATTGTCGGCCGCAGTTATCGACGCTGAGGCGGAGAATTTAAATATTGCCGAAACAATTGAGAACGCAATAAAATACAATCCTCTTTTAGTTGCGGTTGTTGTGTCAGGCACAAATCCTTCAGCTTCAACTATCAATATGTCATCAGCCGGAGAGTTTTTAAACGAGTTAAAAAAGAAATATCCTAAAGTTTCAACCGCAATTTCCGGCCTTCATCCATCAGCATTGCCGAAACGCACTCTTGAGGAAGAAAAAGTTGATTTTGTGATTGAAGGAGAAGGGTTTAAAACTTATCTGGAATTGATTGAAGCGCTGAAAAAT
>JAKLDK010000143.1 GCA_022703565.1 Candidatus Omnitrophota bacterium | reverse complement strand
CGGATAATGAAACGATATTGCAAAAAGGCAAATGGCTAAATCAGGTTTTGTTAGCGGAAGGTTTTGCGGTTAAGGTGGAATGAAAAAAATCCCCACCTTAATCCTTCCATTTTCAGAAAAACAGAGGAATGTTGAAAATAAAAACTTTAATTAAAAAATCGCTTGGAGAAAAGAACCTGGGCCGCTTGGATTATATATTAAGGCGAGATTTATCAAGCCAGTTAGGCGGGGCTTTCAATGGCCAGGAGTATCGCAAAAAGATGTTTGACGAGATAATGTCAAAAATATCTTTCAAGGCTATCGTCGAGACCGGTACTTTCCGGGGAGATACAACATTATTCTTGGCTCAAAGAGGCCTGCCGGTTTATACGGTTGAAGCCGATTCACGGAATTATGGCTACGCTTCTTTGCGATTGCTTAGCAAAAGAAATATTTTTATTCATAATGGCGATAGCCGCGAGTTTCTTCTTAATCTATCGAAGAATACTGAAATGGTAAAAGCAGATACATTTTTCTATTTAGATGCGCACTGGGAAGATGATTTGCCTTTAAGAGATGAGCTGGGAATTATTTTCAAGCATTGGGATAAAGCGGTTGTTATGGTAGATGATTTTGAAGTGCCGGGTACAAATTATGGTTTTGATGACTATGGAGAAGGAAAAGTTTTGAATATGGAATATTTAAGCACTTTGAGTGATTTAAATTTGTCAGTATTTTTTCCTGTTGTTAACGTGGAAAAAGAGACAGGGAAAAAAAGAGGGTGTGTTATTCTTTGCGCAAATGAAGAGCTGATAAACCAATTGAAAACGATTAGAGCCGTGTTTTATGAAGAATGTGTGCAACTATGAATATAAGCAAGATTAAAAATGCCATAAAAAAAGTTATTGTTTTAATAAAAGAACGCAGAATGCCGGATAGGTTAAAATTTTTATCCGCCCAATATGCTTATTTTTCACCGGCGCATTTGTTATATAAGGCAAAAGTGTCGCTTTTAAAATATTTATCAAGAATGATTCCTAAGACAAGCCGCAGGGATTTATGCAATCAAAACAAGGTAATTTTGTTAACAACATTTTACAAGGAGAGTAATGTTGCTCGTTTAAACGAGTATAAATTATGTCTTGAATATAATATCTTGAATCCCTTTATCTATGAAATTCACGTATTCTATGAAAATATGCACAAAGTCGAACCTGAGAAGTTTCTTTTACATCCCAAAGTCAAATTGCATAACTACGATTATGATAAGAATGGCGATCTTTTATTCCGCCATTATATTGATTTTGCTAATAACAACCTGAAAGACACAGTTGTTATTATATCTAACACGGATATCTATTTTGATGACAGCCTTAAAAAACTTTATGATTATGATTTAGCGGGTAAAGTCTTAGCATTAACTAGATATAACGACGGGAGATACGGATTCCTGGATGAAAAATATTGGTCGAGAAATACCCTTTCCCAAGACAGCTGGATTTTTAAAGCACCGATAAGAGGCTTTGATTCAAATATCGTTATTGGCTGGCTCGGAAGTGATAATAGGATTGCGTATGAGATGAGTAAGTCGGGGCTTGAAGTAACTAATCCATCACTGGATATTAAGACTTGGCATATTCATAAGAGTTCAGTCCGGCCAAGATTGAGAGCCGGAACATACCAAAGAATAGAAAATTTTAAACAAATAACCTTGAGCCTTCCTTTTTGCAGGCTGGGGTAGGAATATGGAAATAACGCCAATAATATCAGTAGTTATTACAGCATATAACGGAGAGAAGTTTATAAAAGAGGCTGTTGATAGTGTCTTAAATCAAACTTTCAATGATTACGAGATTATTGTTGTTGATGACGGGTCTAGCGACAAAACGCAAAGCATTCTTAAAGAATACAAAAATAAGATCCGTTACTTCTACCAGAATAATGCCGGAACAGCATCGGCTAGAAATTGTGGGATAAGAGAAGCGAAAGGCGAGTATATAGCGTTTCTTGACCAGGATGACATTTATTTGCCTAATAAAATTGAAAAGTGCTTAGATTATTTCAGACTACATAAAGAGTGCGGTCTTGTTTATAGCGATATGTTTGTAGCAGACCAAGATGGCAAAGCAATTTACAACTGGTTAACGACAAAGAAATATTTCTCAGAAGGCTACATTTATGAGAATTTATTAAGAGAATGTTTCTTTTGCCCGAGCGCAGCTGTAATTAGAAGAGACATCCTTGTTGCTGTTGGTGGTTTTGATAAAGAAATACGCGGGACTGAAGATTATGACTTATGGCTTAGGATTGCAAGGCATCATAAAATAGGCCTTGTTAAAGAGCCGCTTGTTAAATGGCGTTCTCATGACAGCAATACTTCAAGAAATATGCTGTTGATGAATGAAAATTTGATAGAAGTTTATAAAAAACAACTTTTGTATAAAGATTTGAATAAACGATGTGTAAGGATAATAAAAGGAAATGTTGCCAGCATATATTATTACGTTGCAGGGCAATATATGTTGCTTAAGGATACAGATAAGGCAGTGTTTAATTTAAAAGAATCGTTGGAATATAGCTTCAATATCAAAACGCTTTTGTATTTGATTGATGCAAAGTGTTTCAATCTTGCATTATTTCTGGTTATGAAGAGATTGAGAGGGAAATTATGGACGATAATGATGTAAAGAGAGTTCTTGTATTCAACACCGAAGTATCAGGTATGAATAAATATTTATTTTCAGAATTAAAGGATCGCGGCTGGGCATTAATTGTTTATGATGTCCCGTTCCCTAAGATTTTACGCTATTTAGCCTACATTATTTCTTTTACTCCGTTCATTAAGCAATGGAAAAAGAGATTCTACTATAATATTGATAAGCTTTACAAATCTTCTTGGTGTTTTGAGTGGAGATCTCGATATTGTGATAAAGTTTTAAAAAAAATGAAGGGAAAATATGATGTTATTCTTCAAGTCTCTTCCATGTTTTCTGGTAACATGAATAAAAAAGATAGAATTCCGTATATTGTATTCATTGATTACACCATGAAATTAGCTCTTAAATGGGAAGAATGGGCTCCTTACAGAAGTGAAGTTAAGAAGTGGCTCTCGTTAGAGAAAAGATTGTACCAAAATTCTTCGATAATCTTTACTCCCAGCATGAATACGCTT
>JAKLDK010000142.1 GCA_022703565.1 Candidatus Omnitrophota bacterium | reverse complement strand
CAGGCAGGTAAATCAGATACTTGCGAAGGTAATTCCACGACTGGAAATCTGGATCGAATTTAAGATGGTCACGTTCTGAGGTAAGGACTATCTCATGTTTTATGTCAAGGGCCCTGAATAGGTTGGCATATACCCGCACAACTCCAAAGTCCGATTACCGCATTCCTGCCATATTTTCTTAGCATCCATTTCTTTAACCGCCTCAATAGTGTAACTATCAATTTTTCTGGCTGTAATATCATCATGGAAATGAGACATATCCGTACTTAATACCAATAGTACGTCTGACCTCTCTCCGATTATTTCATTTAAACCCTTCGCCAGTTTTTCAATAGTTTCATATTGCGGTTGGCCAATAATTATAGGAACTATTTTAACGTTCTTGAATGTGCTTTGAATAAAAGGTATCTGGACTTCAAGTGAATGTTCTTGCTCAAAAATCCTAGGTTCAAAAACAAATTTAGAATCATAATTAATGAGCTTCTTTGCGAATTCAACATCAACCTCAATGTCACCTAAAGGTGTTTGGAAAAAACCTTCCTTATATATAGAAACACCAGGGAGAGAAAAATAATGGCTAGCGGCAATTATTACTATAGTTTTATATTGTTTTTTACTTACAGCTTTATAAGAATAAGCGGCAACTGGCCCGGAAAAAACATACCCAGCATGCGGAGCAATGATAGCCTCAATATTCTTATCACTAGGAGTTACACGGGCATTTTCAAAAAAAGTGCTGATCATTCCCGAAAGCCTGGCCGGATTAGAATCATAAAACTGTCCGGAAACATTAGGAGCCTTAATCATTTCTTCACCCCAAGTATAAAGAGGATTTAAAAAAACAACTAACAGAATTACAAAAGTTATTTTATTAATATGCTGCATTATCGGTTCTTATTATAATCAAAAAGAAGTTGTTTGCCACAAATATAAGAAAAACAAAAAAACAAATAATTGCCAAACAGTTAAAAACTAATCTTTGATGCGCGGAATCTTTCCCATAATTAAATCAGCATATATTTTAATCTTGCCCTTAATCTCAAAGGCGATTTCATATTTCTCTTTTTGTTCAACCGGATAAGGAACTCCCTCAAAAACATCATTATGGTACGTCGAAAAATGCGACATTTCCAAACCCGGATACCCTAATTGCGCTAATCCGGATTTAAAATTTCCGGCAATAAGGTTGCAAAATGTTCCACAAGCCGCTTCTAATTCATTCTGGTCATCTTCATCTTCGAGCGTATATTTGAGCTTCGCCATTAATTCCCCGATATAATTCCCTTCGATATATAAAATTAAAGTCCCAACTGGCCGACCTTCATTAAAATCAGTATAATCCTTGAAGAAATTAATCGTTGCTATATAAGTCGCGGTATCAAACTTCTCTACGCTGGAAACACGCATTTTCTTCATAAATTCAGAAATAGGTTTACGGATGAATTGCGACGGGCCGGATAACTGAATTTCGGCTTTTCTTTCTAATATCCTTTTGATTACTTCAGCCAGCATCAAGGCTTGAACATTATATTCATCAAGATTTTCATCAAAATATTCGCTCATACTTTTCCTCTTAGATATATGGTTTGATTAGATTTAGCAGGCTTTCCGGATTAAACGGCTTAACCAGATAACCGGCTAATTTAGGATTAGTATCATAAGCTAATTTCTTATTTTCATCCGAGCCTGAAGCTGAGACCATAATAATCGGGATATTGGCGACTTCCGGCACATTTACAATTGCTTTCATAAAATCAATACCATTTAAATTAGGCATCTGCCAATCAAGAAATATTAATTTAATATCCTTATAGTTTTCGCTCACAACTTTCAAAGCAGCCTGGCCATCAACCGCCTCAACAATTTCGTGCTGTATCCCGCTTTTTTGCAAAGTCTTGCTCAAAAGCCTTCGGTCCATCAAAGAATCATCTACAATTAATAATTTCAATTATTTTCTCCTTCTAAAAGTTACTTCTGGAAGTATTTTAGCAAAATTAATATTGTTCTCAACCCAAATAAATTAATATGTAATCCCTATCTAACGGTCCTTTTTAAGAAAAACTTTTTTTCTTCCGCTTCAATTTTAAAGTCACCCAATAATTCGTCATTAAAATAAAATTTATACTCACCCGGCTCAACTATTAATCGAGCAATACGGATTTGTCCGGGCAATGTTTGCCAACTACGCAAGTCAGCTTGTTCCGACGCTATATTATACAAAGAACTTAAATATTTTAACCATTCAGCGTTATCTTCGCCGTATTCTTCCTCAACTTTTCCTTCAATCGCCCTTTCCGCCAATAATTTGCCGGCAGAACGAAAGCCGGTTTTAGCCATAAAACGTACTCTCCTATTTTCCAAACTCTTTATAGCAATTAACCCGATATCTTCGACAACCTCGGTATTCACCTGAAATTGTTGCTTATTGACGCTAACCAAACTTATTTTTCCAGGTTCAAGAGCAGTTTCTCTTTTTGTATATTGTGGAAAAGCAAATTTTAATAAATGGCCTTCAAAGGTAGGGACGGCTATTGATTTTTCATGTTTTATAGGAGACAAACCATAATAATTAATCAAATAAACTTCACTTTTTGCTTTCTTTTGGTCTAAGGGAACAAACTTAGTACCCCGAAATTGTTCTTTCAATTTGAGGTATTCATTCTTATCAAAAATTTCAGCAAGAGTTAATATGTTTTCTTTTAATAGCTCGGGAGGATTTAGTTTATAATTTGCCTTATAATCATTGTCATAAATCTCAAAAGCTTTTTTATAATCAATATATGCGTCATTTAAGTTGTCAATTCCTCCATTGGCTTCATAAATTATCCCCATAAAAAGCCGCGCAAACGCATCTTCCTTATACACATTCTTTTGATTCAGCGGATATTGAGCGTTAATTAACGATAGTTTGCTGTCAACATCCCGCGCCTCAACCAAAGCTTCATTTAATTCGCCTTTCATGACAAAATTAACTGCCTGAAAAATATTGATCATTACCCGCTCAAAATCTTCTCCGCGATATGGGGCATTATTATCATTTAAAAGCCAAGTCGTCGCATAATTTGAAATAGATTTTGTATAAAGCTCATCATAAATCTCTTTCGCTTTTTCAAAAGCCTTTATGCTCTCGTCATATTTTTGTGCCAGCTGCAAAACAAGGCCATAATCCATAAGAAAAAGAAGCTGATTTCTGGTCCCATAACCTTCCT
>JAKLDK010000141.1 GCA_022703565.1 Candidatus Omnitrophota bacterium | reverse complement strand
CGATTTCTTTTGTTCGTTCTGCGAAGTTCCTTATGCCCGCGGCCGTTCTAGAAGCAGGGACTTTAATGACATTTTAAAAGAAGCCCGCGCGCTAACTTTAGCCGGGCACAAAGAAATAGTTATTACCGGTATTAATTTAGGAATGTATAAAAACGACGGTAAAGATTTGCTAGATGTAATAAACGCTCTCGAAAATATCGGGCAGCTCTCAAGAATAAGAATTTCTTCGATAGAACCAACAACCATCGGAGAAGAACTTATCAAAAAAATGGCCGGTAAATCTAAGCTTTGCCGTTTTATTCATCTTCCGTTACAAAGCGCCAACGATATTGTTTTAAAAGCAATGAACCGCAGATACACGTTTAAAGAATACGAGGAATTCTTCAAATGCGCCTACCATAGTATAAAAGATGTTTGTATCGGCACCGACATCATAGTCGGATTCCCGGCAGAAGAAGAAACTCATTTTAACGACACGTTAAATAAAATTTCCATTTTGCCTTTTAGCTATTTTCATATCTTTAGCTATTCCAAGCGCAACTTAGCTAAAAGTAACCAACTCACAAATAAAATCTCAATTAAAGAAATACAAAGAAGGAGTTCCTTACTAAGAGCCGTCGGAAAAGAGAAAAGAAACGCCTTTCACCAGTCTTTGTTAGGCACAAAACAGGATGTTTTATTTGAAGGCAAAAAGAATGGCTTTGCCTTTGGGTTAACAGATAATTATGCTAAAATATTTGTCAAAAGCAACGATGATTTAACAAACCAAATCAGAACGATTAAATTAAACAAAATAGATTCTCAACAACGCATCATCGGAAACAATGCTTAACCCAAATTTCTCATTTGAAAATGTACTTTAGATTAAACCGCCGCTTTTCCCGATGAGGATTTTAATGGCAGCGGCCAATCTTATTGGAATGTTTTCTTTCAGCAATTATATCCGAGAAAATGCTGCTAAAGCAAAATCTCGGCTTAACAACAATTTAGAGCTTGATTATGGCAGAAACACCTAGCGATTTAAAAACTGAAATATTTATGGTTTTTGGTAAAGACCCCGAGATGAACACAATCATCTTGGAATATCTAATCTCCTTAGGGATAGTATTAGTTTCAAATAAAGACGACAAAAATAATTTCGTTTCTATTTCGCAAAAATTAATTTCGCTGAAGCATATCCGCCAAGCGATCGTCATACTGTCGCCGGATGAATTATGTTACGAGAAAGGCAAAAAACCAGCCGAAAGTTTTTTTATCACCCGGCAGCAAACAGTATTCGATTTAGGGTTGCTAATCGGTAAGCTGGGGCGAGAAAATGTCATTTGCCTTCATTATGACCAGAAATCATTTAAACTCCCTTGCGAATATTTCAATGCATTCTTTATCCCGTTTTACCCTAAAAATAATAATTGGCAAAAGCCTTTATTAGCAAAATTAAAAGAATTTAATTTATCATTAAAAATTTAGCATTTAATGTTATTATATTTCTATGAAAATTCGAAAGAATGAAGGGACAACATTCGTTGAAACATTAATGGTTATTGCCATTATCTGCCTAATTGCCGCTGTCGCAATACCAAATCTCTTAAGAGCGAGAGCCGAAGGCAACACAACCAACGCTAGGCAAACATTGAAAACAGTTGCTACCGCTTTGGAAAATTACACTATCGGTAACGGAACTTATCCCAATGACATCAATGACCTTATTACCGATAATCCGCCGTATTTATTAAAAAATTACTTTAATCGCCCATATTCCGGATATAATTTCATAGTTGATTCTTTAAGTGAGTATTTATACTCGGTCTCGGCTATTCCCATCGGTCCGGAAACAGGCACAGGAAGCTTTACCATAACAACCGGCGGGCTTCTGCATAAAAACGACTAAAATTAATCAAAAATCACTATACTTAGATTAATTGTTATTATATATTAATACTTAACAAATTAATTTCTATATTCTTTGGGAAGGCAAAACGACCGTGTTAAAAGCTTTGAAAATTATTCTCATATCAATAATAGCAACTTTTTTTGTTTCCTCATCTTTTGCCGCGGACAAAACAAAGGAAAAACCTGCCGCTGAGCAACCAATAACATCCGAACGTTGCAATATTTTCACCTTCGACGGAACTGGTTCTTATGACCCGGATAACTCAAAAGTATCTTTTATGTGGGATTTTGGTGACGGAGAGACCAGTTATGAGCCTATTGCAACACATACTTATAAAAAGACCGGGGATTACAAAGTAAATTTAGCTATAACCGATAATAGCGGAAAGAATTGTTCTACTTCTAGCAAAACCTTATTGGTCCGAGCCAACATTCCTCCGGTAGTTAGTTTTAACGCACCGGAAAAAGCCTGCGTCAACAGCAGCCTTACTCTGGATGGTAGCGGAAGCTACGGAAATAATAATTCCGTGCTGGATTTTCGCTGGGACTTCGGCGATGGGACAAGTGAGCGGGGAAAAAATATCATTCAAAAAGAATATAATAAAGGCGGTATCTATAAAGTTGGATTATTTGTTGATGATACTCTGGGCAATACCTGCAGCACAGCTCTTGCCGAAAAAACAATTATAATCAATGAGCCTCCGATTGTAAGCGCCGGGGAAGAAATCGTTCAAAAATGCGTTATTGCGGGAGAAAACTTAACTGTTGATTTTGATGCCTCTTTGAGTTACGACATTAATAATGACGAGCTGGAATTCCTTTGGGATTTTGGCGACGGCAAACAAGCTGCGGGTAAAAAAGTTTCACATACCTATAGCCAACCCGGTTCTTATGAAGTAAAAGCTATTGTTAAAGACAATTCCGGGCTGGAATGTAATGCCGCGGTTGATTTTATAAAAGTAAGAATTTCCCAATCGCCTAAAGCCGAAGCCGGAGAAGATGTCATTGCCTGCGCTAACACTCGAGTTATTTTCGACGGTAACAATTCATATTTAGCAGTTAAAGGAACAGCCGATGCCAAGTGGGATTTTGGCGATGATAACAGCGCCCAAGGATTGATTGCTTCTCATGTTTATAAAAAGACCGGTAAATATCAAGCCTCCCTAAGCTTGGAAGACAAATTGAATTCAACTTGTCCGGCATCAAAAGATTACAAAAATGTTTTTATCAATTCAGCACCAACAGTAGCGATTAAAGCCCAAGAAATAGCCTGCTTAGGCGAAACTATATATTTTGACGCTTCCCAAGCAACTGACGCCGAAGGGGATTCGCTGGAATATTATTGGAGCTTTGGCGACGGTGAAATATTAAGAGGCGGGGCTAAAGTTGCACATGATTATAAGCAAGGCGGAAACTACCGCGTTAGCGTAATTGTTGATGACGGCCGCGGAACAGAATGTTCTACCGCGACAGCCAACGTTAATGTTAAAA
>JAKLDK010000140.1 GCA_022703565.1 Candidatus Omnitrophota bacterium | reverse complement strand
GAAAAAGCTTGAGCAGAACAGGAAAGGTATGGGAGCAAGGAAAGGATGCAAGGAATATCCTCTTACGGGAATAGTCATCTGTGCTAAGTGCGGACACACGTTCTATGGCGCGCTCCACACATCTTCCAGAGTGAACGGCAAGACAAAAGAAAAAAGAAGATATTATCGGTGTTCGGGAAGAAGCACCCATTATATTAAATGCGACAATATTTTTGTAAGAGCAGACAACCTTGAGCATGAAGTATGCAAGATTATCGAAAATATTTTTTCCGGGGATATAGACGAATCAAGGCTCAGGAGAATGATTGAAAATAAGCCTGAAGCCCAGAATGACGACATAACAAACAGCATAAATGAGCTTAAGATGGATTTGGCTTTGAACATGAAAAAGCAGGAACGGTTAAGCCAGATATTTTCAGAAGGCCTTCTTGCAATGGAAGCATATAAGCCCCAGATAATGCCTTTGAGAGACGAAGAAAAAGAGATAAAAGGGAAAATAAAAAAACTTGAGCTGAAACTTGTCAAAAAAGAGCAGTCGAAAGAATATCAAAAACTGATTGAGACAGTGTTAAATCATGCTGACACCATCAACACTTTAGACATATCAGGCAAAAAAGGATTACTTAAATTAGTTTTTAAAAGCATTACTGTAGAGGGCGGGAGGCTCAAAGATTTCGAGCTTTATGAGCCTTTCAAAAGCCTCTATAAAGGAGAAGGTTTAAAGTGCCAAACCAAAGAGAAGCAAGAGATTGTGACAATTCCCGAAAGCGTGTGTACATATGCACTTTCGGATGCCAGATGAATGAATACGATAGCGAGCTGGTTAAATCAATTTTAACCGGCGCCGGGTATTCATTTACCGATGATGAGAAAGAGGCCGGCATTATTCTCCTTAACACCTGTTCGGTCCGAGAAAACGCGCACAGAAAAGTTTACGGGCAATTGGACACCTTTAGAAAAGAGTTTGGTAAAAATAAAATAATCGGCGTTCTGGGCTGTATGGCAACCGCGCTTAAAGATAAACTGCTCGGGAATAAAAACATTGATTTTACCGCCGGTCCGGACAGCTATAAGAAATTACCGCAAATTATCTCCGAAAATATAGAATTTAAGAATAAAACTTCGGAAATCGACTTATCGGCCCTAGAGACATATTCCGACATATTGCCATCGAGGGATAACGGAGTAAACGCCCATATCGCCATAATGCGCGGATGCGATAATTTTTGTTCGTTTTGTATTGTGCCTTTTGCCCGGGGGCGGGAACGCAGCCGGTCTTTGGAGAGTATTTCAAAAGAAGCGAATAAATGCGCTATTGAAGGCTTTAAGCAAATCACTTTGCTCGGGCAGAATGTAAATTCGTATTGCTATAGTGTCATTGCGAGAAGTGAAACGACGAAGCAATCTCTTTTAGGCATAGATTGCCACGCCCCAAAAAGCAGGGCTCGCAATGACGAAAACATGAAAAACGCTCCTCGCAATGACAATGCTCGCAATGACGTAGAAAGCTACGACTTTTGCGATATAATCTCAGCTTTAAGCAAAATTGATGCAATTAAGCGAATCCGTTTTATGTCGCCGCACCCAAAAGACTTCCCGGATAAATTAATCACCGAAATAAAAAACAATCCCAAGCTCTGCAAGCATGTGCATTTGCCTTTGCAATCAGGGAATGACCGCATTCTAAAGTTAATGAACCGCAAATATACCCAGAGCCAGTTTTTAAAACTCGTCGATAAGCTAAGAAAAGCAACTCCCAATTTGGCGTTAACAACTGATGTCATTATCGGCTTTCCCACCGAAACAAAAGATGAGTTTAATGACACTTACAAGGTTATGAAGGAAATTGAATTCGATTCAGCCTTTATTTTTAAATATTCTCCCCGGGAAGGCACGCTCGCCGCAAAGAAATACGAAGACAATGTCAAAGAAACAGACAAAACCGAACGCATCGTTAAGTTAAACGAAATGCAAAAGAAGATTTCTTTAAAGAAAAACAAGGCCTTAATCGGGCAAACACTTCAAGTTCTAATCGAGGCCGAAGAAACCGCGAAAAGTAAAAACGACATTCAAGGCCGGGCGGATAATAATAAATTGGTTATTATTCCAAAAGGAAAGCATCAAGTCGGCGATTTTGTTAATGTAAATATTACCGATGCAACCGCGAATATATTAAAGGGCGAAGTTGCTTAATAAGGATGCCTGTCATTCCGGCCGCAAATGCCGGAATCTCAGAAATAACTTCTAACCCGGTATTTTCTCCTTGCAAAATTTGCCTTTTGGAATATACTGAAAAATCATTATTAAGGATGTTAATTATGCCAAAAGTTTCAACCAATTTATCCCCAAAAGAATTAATGCAGCGGCTTTTAGCTATACAAAAAGAGCGCGGCATTTGTTTTCATTCGCTCATTAAAAACGCGGATGAAACCATACGCAAAATCAATGAAATAAACCGCCTAAAGAAAGAAAAGAATGCGGTTATCTTAGCCCACACTTATGTTATCCCGGAAATTATTTACGGAGTAGGCGACTTTGTCGGAGATTCCTACGCATTAAGCAAGAACGCCAAAGAAAGCCCCCAAACAACAATAGTTTTTGCGGCGGTCAGGTTTATGGGAGAAACAGCCAAAATAATCTGCCCAGATAAACAAGTCTTAGTCCCAGGAATAGAAGACGGCTGCACTTTAGCCGATTGCATCAATCAAAATGATGTTATTAGCCTACGTAAGAAATACCCTAATTATACTTTTGTCTGCTATATCAATACAACCGCGGAAGTGAAGGCCGAATGCGATGTTTGCGTAACATCAGCAAATGTCAATAAGGTAGTCGCAAATATTCCCAGCGATAAGATTTATTTTCTACCTGATAAAATGATGGGGCAAAATTTAATCGCGGATTTCAAGAAAAACGGCATCAAAAAAGATATTAAATATTTTAACGGCACATGCTATGTCCACGAAGAATATACCTTAAAACAACTTTTGGAAACTAAAAAGAAGTTTCCTAACGCCAAAGTAATTGCCCACCCGGAATGTTTGCCCGAGGTCTGCGAAAAATGCGATTTCGTCGGCAGTACATCGCAGCTTTATAACTACATCAAGGCCTCAACTGACAAGGAAATCCTTCTTTTAACCGAATGCGGCCTAGCCTCCAGAATAAAGATGGAATTCCCCGACAAAAAAATAGTCGGCACATGCACTTTCTGCAAATACATGAAATCAAATACTCTCGATGATATCTTACGAGTTCTAACCAAGCCCTTAAAACGCGACATCGTAACGGTAGATGAAAAAGTACGGGTACGCGCCTTAAAATGCATCGAGGCCATGTTCAAATACGCCGAACAATAAAGATCAGCTTAAAGTTTAAACTATCATCCGCTTGATTCCTTGCTTCATCAATTGACACTTCAATTAGCCTATGATAAGATTTTCTTCATACTTTACCGAGAGAATAAAATGAACAAAAATGATTTAGGAATAGTTGAGACAAAATATTTGACCTTGGCTGAA
>JAKLDK010000014.1 GCA_022703565.1 Candidatus Omnitrophota bacterium | reverse complement strand
AAAATAAACTATAAGAAGATTAAAGGTGTTTCGGAAAAAGTCCTTAAGGTTTTTCAAGATTATTCATGGCCAGGTAATATCCGTGAGCTAGAAAATGCGGTTGAAGGCTCGGTTATTATGACAAAAACAGATATTATTATGAAAGAAGATGTCCCGAACATTTCAAAGTTTTACACTCATGAGAAGATTAACAATACTCAAACTTTGAAGAAAGCGGTAGAGAATCCTGAGCGGGAACACATTGTTGCCGTATTAACCGAATGTGGCTGGAGCAGAAGTAAAGCTGCTTCTAAATTAGGCATTAACCGAACAACTTTGTATAATAAGATGATTAAATATAGCATTTCCGATAAGGATAAGAAATAAGTTTTATGGGTGATAATAATAGCCACATATCAGCTAGGAATCTTATTAAAGAAGATGGCTGGGTCAATATTGTTCCGATGCTCGTCGACGTACTCAAGATCAACATATTTATTGTTGATGTTGATGGAGGCGTTGTATTACCTTCCAATAATAAATACGGTGGCAAATTTCTCACAGACAGAGCTTTAGGGTTAGACCTCTTCTTAAATTCTGAGAATATTATCGAGTCTTTTGAAGATTGCGGTAAATACTTTGAATGTGTAACTCTTTTCAGCTTCCATATGTATGCTATTCCGCTTAAGCAGGCCGGAAGTAATGAAACAGTAGCTTACTTTATTATTGGCCCGGTAATCTTGAATAATCGATTGCCTTTAGAAGATTACATGGCAGTTGCTGAAGAAAAGAATATAAATTTCAATATACTCTTGAGCGAATTAAATGATTTAAGAATGGTATCCAATATGACGATCAAGTTGGTACTTGACCTTATTAATGAGACGGTTAAGAATAATGCCAATTTAAATATACGAGAAAAGTCTGAGACCTTACCGATTTCAATAAATTTATACGAGGACCCTTTATTTGACCAAAGGGCTATTCAAACTGATAAGGGCAGCCGGATTTTAAATTCATTCCTGGACACAGCACTTAAGATTACGGATACTGAATGTGGGTCGATTATGATATTGGATGAAGAGAAAAAGACGTTAACCATAAGAGCGGCCAAGGGGATTGATGAAAAAATAATAAGAAATGCCCGTGTCCGTATCGGAGAGGGAATATCCGGTTTGGCAATAAAAGAAAATTCATCATTTTTGATAAAAGACAAGCCCGAGGATAACAGGATCCGTCATTTGTTGAAGCGTCCCGAGATAAAACAGTCGCTGGTTATGCCTTTAACGTACAACAATAATATTTTTGGGGTTTTAAATCTGCATACTAAGAAGAAAGACTCCGATGCTGTTTTTAATGTCGATACCTTAAAGTCGCTATCAATGCTTCTCTCCGCGGCTTTGTAAACTTTCGGAAGAAGGATTCTGTTTAATTTAATAAACCGTATTATATATAATTTAAAACGTTAAAAACATGAACTGTCCTAATAAAGAAAAAAATATTGCTGATTGTAATTGTACCTATGCCGGTTGTTCCCGCTTTGGATTATGTTGTGAGTGTGTTAGGTATCATCGCCTTAAAGGCCAGCTGCCGGCGTGTTATTTTGACGCAAAGACCGAAAGTACTTTTAACCGTTCAATCGAAAACTTTCTCCAATCCCGAAAGAAATAATATGAAACTGCATAAAATTATCTTGCCAATATTTTTTATCCTGATTACCCAAAGCTCTTTTGCTCAAAACGCGTTTGAGGAGATTATGGGTGGAAAAAAACAAGATAAGAATATTAAGGTTATCCGGGTTATTGCACCCGATCATATCCAATTAGAAACTGGTGAAAAAGTAAAATTAATTGGGTTGCGGTCGCCCTATATTCCGCCAAACAGAAAAGAAGTAAAACGTGATGAAAATGGTTTTGTCATCGAGGAAGACCCCACCCCGGAGACTACGATTGATCAGGTAGCTATAAGTTTTGTAAAAGATTTACTGCTGAATAAGCTTGTTCGCCTTGAATTTGATGCGCAAAAGAAAGACGATGATTTTAATACCCTTGCGTATGTTTTTCTCTCCGATGGTATTTTCGCTAACGCTGAGATATTAAGAAACGGTTATGCTCATTTGCAAATACAACTTCCCAACATAAAGTATCAAGACCAATTCAAAGGAGCTTACCTCGAGGCCAAGCGTGAAAAACGCGGGCTTCAAGGGGAATAAAATGGCGATAAAGGTTCTTGGTTTAATCATTTGCGTTGTTGCTATAACTGTCATCATTATTTTTGCTTACCGTTGGATTAATAAAATATAAGGATTTTCATGGGTCTTTTAACGCAGGTAAAAGAGTTTATAAAAAAAGAAAAACTCCTTAAAAAAGGCGATTTTGTTTTAATCGGAGTTTCCGGAGGAGCAGATTCCGTATGCCTATCTTATATCTTAAACGAACTTAAATATGAATTCGGAATAACTGTTGCACTAGCCCATTTTAATCATAATCTAAGGAAAAGCGCGGTTCGCGACGAGAAATATATCCGGGAATTAGCATTAAAATTAAATATTCCTTTATATGTAGGTAAATGGGAACATAAAAATAAAATTAAAGGTTCGCTAGAAGATAAAGCCAGAGAAGAGCGGTTAAAGTTTTTAATTAAGACGGCTAAGAATATAAAGGCTAATGTAATTGCCCTGGCGCATAATAAAAATGATGTTGCCGAGACAGTTTTGATGCGTATTTTACGCGGGAGCGGATTGCAGGGTTTAAGGACAATTATGCCGCAGAAAGTTTTGTATAATTTTAAATTTATCCGGCCATTGATTGAAACTAACCGTAAAATTATCGAATCTCACTTGAAAAAGAAGAATGTTAAATATTGTTGCGATGAAACAAACCAGGAAACAAAATACGACCGAAACAAGATCCGCCATGACTTAATTCCTTATTTGAAAAAAAAATATTCGAGCAATCTCGACGATGTCCTGTACAACCTGTCCCGGAATGTTTCCTGCGATTATGATTATTTAAGCCAAATTGCTGAACAGATATTGCAACGGCAGAATATGCCGGACAACAATATTAGAATTAGTTTAAATGCTTTTCAAAAACACCATATTGCCATAAGGCGGTTGCTGGTACGTTTAATTTATGAAAAGCTTAACGGTAGTACTAAAGGGATAACTCTTTTAAACGTGCAGGAATTATTATCAGCGGTTGAAGAAAAACGTTTTAACACAATTGTTAATTTACCCGCGGGAGTTGTGGTAAGAATAAATAAAGATAGTATAATTTTTATGAGGAACAATAAATAAAACTAGGGCTATGAAATTAAAAAAACATTTAATATTCTTTGCGATAGTGCTTAATGTGCCTTCGTCGGCTTTTTCTCAGGAAATTCTTTCCTGGCAGGATTGTATCCTTGAGGCTAAGAAAAATAATCCTGAATTGATTTCGTCGGCGGAAGGGATAAAACAGAAAATTTCGGATAAGAATATAACCGGAAGTTCATTTTTCCCACAATTTTCTAGTAATATCGGATACGCGCGTGCGAAAACAACTGCTGAACCGGCGGAAACCTATAGCTATGGGGTAACTTCTTCGCAATTAATTTTTGATGGCTTAAAAACGCCGAATGATTTAAGCGCCGCAAAGGCTAATATCAAATATGCCGAATCCGCTTACAAGTTTACCTCATCCGATGTCAGGAATAATTTGCGTAAAGCGTTTGTAAACTTGTTAAAGGCTCAGGAATTAATAAATGTCACCGAAGAAATCGTTAAGATTCGGACAAGCAACCTTGAATTAATTAAGCTTAGGCATCAATCCGGGTTAGAGCACAAGGGGGCTTTGTTAACGGCTGATGCTAATTTGGCGCAGGCCGAGTATGAACTTTCACAGGCCAAGCGCAATGTCGAATTATCGCAAGAACAGTTGCTTAAAGAATTAGGTCGGGACAAATTTGTTCCGCTAAAAGTAAAAGGCGATTTTATAGTTAATGGTGCTGAAACTGTTAAGCCGGATTTTTCGCAATTGGCAGAAATTAATCCGACATTTTTGCAGGCTAAGGCAAAAAGAAATTTGGGTGAATTTAATGTTAAGTCAGCCAAGGGCTCATTCTTTCCGACGGTGTCAGCCGATGCCGGAACCGGGCGTAATGATTCTGTTTGGCCGCCGGAGAAAGACCGCTGGAATTATGGCGTTAGCGTTACGTTGCCTTTATTTGAAGGCGGTCTAAAAGTGGCGGAATTAAATAAAGCAAAGTCCCAGCTTTTACAGTATCAGGCTGATGAAAGAAATGCGTTAGCCGAGGTTGTTGTGGCGCTAGAAAATGCCTGGAAAAGTTTTCAGGATGCTTTGGAATATTCTATCGTGCAGAGTAAAGCGATAGCGGCGGTTGAGGAGCGTGCTAAGATTGCGGAAGCCCAATATTCGACCGGTTTTATTACATTTGATAATTGGATAATAATTCAAGATGACTTAGTCCGGGCGAAAAAGTCTTTTCTAGAAGCTAAGGCAAATATGTTGTTGGCTGAGTCTGAATGGCTTAAGGCGAAAGGAGAAACTCTGGAATATGTTCAGGAATAAAAAGGCACAAATCATTCTTATAATAATTGCGGTTGCGGCGGTTTTCTTTTTTATATCTAGCAAAAATAAAAATAACAAATCAAGCGAAGTTATGGTGGATATAAATCCGGTCTTAGGTAATATCGAAAAGATAATCTCGACGACAGGAACAGTTTTGCCTAAAAACCGTTTGGAAATAAAACCTCCGGTAAGCGGAAGGCTTGAACAGATTCTGGTTAAAGAGGGCGATAAAGTTACATTGGGGCAAACTATCGCCTGGCTTAGCTCGACTGAACGCGCGGCTTTGCTTGATGCTGCCCGCGGAGAGGGAGAGGAAAAATTAAAAGATTGGGAAGATATTTATAAGGCTATTCCTTTAATCTCTCCGATTGATGGCGAGGTTATTGTGGCGAAAATTCAGCCGGGGCAGTCTTTGGCGACGGCTGATGCGGTTGTGGTATTGTCGGATAAATTAATTGTCCGGGCGCAAGTGGATGAGACTGATATCGGAAAAATAAAATTGAATCAGAAGGCGGTTGTCAGCCTTGATGCCTATCCGGATGTTTCAATAAAGGCGAAAGTCGAGCATATTTATTATGAATCAAAATTAGTCAGTAATGTTACAACCTATGAGGTTGATCTTATTTTGGATGAGATTACCGATATTTTCCGTTCTGGTATGAATGCCAGTATTGATTTTGTGGAGGCAAGCCGGGAGAATGTATTAACCGTTCCGCTTGAGGCAGTTATTAAGGAAAATAATGAGAGTTATGTTTTGGTTAAAAATAGATTCGGAAAACCTAGCAAGACTTTAGTTAACTTGGGGATTGCTGATGATAAAAATATTGAAATAACTTCTGGAATAGACATCAATACTAATTTGGTTGTTAAATCAAAAAAGTTTGCCCTTCCTAAATCGGATATTGGTAAAAATCCTTTTTTGCCTAACCGTAATGAAAGAAATAAAAAGAAATAGGTTTTTTAAATGATTGAGCTTAAGAACGTATCCAAAACATATTTAATGGGTAAAATTGAAGTTAAGGCCTTGGTTAATGTTTCTTTAAGAATTAATGAAGGCGAATTTATTGCGATAATGGGCCCGTCGGGTTCAGGCAAATCGACCTTGATGCATGTCTTAGGGCTTTTAGACCGTCCGGATTCGGGGGAGTACTGTTTTGATAATAATGATTTGACCAAGTTTTCCGATAAAGATTTGGCTATTATCCGCAATAAGTTGGTTGGTTTTGTTTTTCAGCAATTTAATCTGCTTCCCCGGATGACTGCGCTAGAAAATGTCGAGCTTCCTTTGATTTATGCCGGGCGGCGCGATTTAATCGAGAAAGCAAAAGAAAAATTGGTTTTGGTGGGATTGCAAGACCGTATTAAACATCATCCGAATGAATTATCCGGCGGCCAGCAGCAAAGGGTTTCAATTGCCCGTTCGCTTGTCAATGAACCAAAGATTATTTTGGCCGATGAGCCGACGGGAAACCTTGATTCCAAAAGTAAAGAAGAAATCATTTCCGTATTAAAACGTTTAAACGAGCAGGGAAAAACGGTCATAATTGTTACTCATGAACAGGAAGTCGCGAATTATGCTAAGCGTGTTATTTTTATCCGCGATGGTGAAATTGTGTCGGATAAAAATACATATAACAATGAAATTAAGAAAAAAGAATCTGTCGCGGAAAAGTTAGTTAGCTCAGAACTTACCTCAGTTATTGAGAAACAAAAATTCCTTGATTATTTCAGGCAGGCGGTTTTCTCGATGTGGGCTCATAAAATGCGTTCAATTCTTTCTATTTTGGGAATACTAATTGGAGTGGCGGCGGTTATTTCTATGCTGGCGATAGGGACCGGAGCAAAAATTTCTATTCAAAAACAATTATCCTCCTTGGGTGCTAATCTGCTTGTTGTTCGTCCGGGTTCGTCTAGGGTGCATGGCGTTGCCTTAGAGTCAGGTGCTGTTACCAGATTTACTTTTGAGGACGTGAAAGAAATAGCTAAGCTTAGTGATTATGTGAAATTGGTATCTCCGGCAGTACAAGGCCGCGGGCAAATTGTTTACGCTGATAAGAACTGGAATACTCAAATTGAAGGAGTAAGCCCTGAATATGAAGGAATCAGGTCGGCAACACCGATTGCCGGGAGGTTTTTTAATGCCGACGAAGAAAGAAGTAGAGACCGGGTTGCTTTATTAGGAACTACGGTTGTCAGTGAACTTTTTGGAGAAAATAATCCGGTAGGCGAAACAATCAAAATCAATTCATTGAATTTTAAGGTAATCGGCGTGCTTCCCCATAAAGGGGCAAGCGGATGGCGGGATCAGGATGACAATATAATTATTCCGGTTACAACTGCGATGTACCGTGTTTTCGGCAAAGAATACATTGAAAGCATTTACGTAGAGGTTTTATCGGCTGATTTGCTTGAACCGGCTCAGGATGAAATAAAAAATACAATAATAAAGATTCATCGGCTTAATACTAAGGATAAAGAGGATTCTTTTCAAATTAGAAATATGGCTGATATAAGATCTACCCTAGAGGGTACAACTAAGACTATGGGGCTGCTTTTAGGCGCGATTGCAGCCATATCCCTATTGGTCGGCGGAATTGGGATAATGAATATCATGCTTGTTTCGGTTAGCGAAAGGACGCGCGAAATCGGATTGCGTAAAGCTATTGGAGCGAATAATCAGGATATTATGATTCAATTTCTTATTGAAGCTGTTTTAATGTCTCTTATTGGTGGGATTTGCGGGATTATATTAGGTTCGGCAGTATCAATTTTAATAACGTTTTTTGCCGGATGGGCGGTTAAGATTTCAGTTTATTCTGTTGTTCTTGCGACTACTTTTTCTCTGGTTGTCGGAGTCGTCTTCGGGCTGTGGCCGGCCAAACAGGCGGCTCAGCTAAATCCTATCGACGCGCTAAGATTTGAATAAATTTTATATCTCTTGTCATTGAGGGTGTATTTACTGTTGATTTAATCAGTTATTTAGTTATAATCTAATGGCTGAAGATAACAATTGTGTAATATTAATATAAGGAGCGTTATGTCAAACGGTAAATCGCAAAAAAGTTTTCGTCAACCTAGAAAACAAATCCAAATGAAGAAAAAAGGTGATAACGGCAATTGGTTATTTTGGGTTTTAGCTATCTTTATTTTCTTGGTTTTTATGAGTAATTCGCAAAATATGTCTAATTTTAATGAGCCTAAAAAACTCACCTATAGTGAATTCTTTTCAACTCTTAGCAATAATAAGGAAACCAAAGAAATTAAAAGCCTGGAATTATCGGAAGATGTAGAGAATGTTTTAAAGGGTGAACTGGCCAACGGCACGAAATTCCGCTTAAATATCCCCAAAGAAGACAAGGCTATCTTAGATTTGATTCGGGAAAATGTGACTAATTTTACGGTAAATCCGCCGCAAACATTTTGGCCGAATTTGATATTTAATTTACTGCCAATATTGATAATTATTTTGTTTATTTGGTTCATTTCTCATCGGGGTGCGCAAGTTGGAAACAAGATTTGGTCATTTGGTAAGTCGAGAGCGATTATGTCGGATAAAAACAGTAATCCGATTACTTTTAAAGATGTTGCCGGGGTTGATGAAGCTAAAGAAGAATTGCAGGAAATTATTGAGTTCTTAAAAGACCCGAAGAAATTTCAAAGGCTCGGCGGGAAAATACCTAAAGGAGTTCTTTTGATTGGCCGTCCGGGTTCGGGAAAAACACTTTTAGCTAAAGCGGTTGCCGGGGAAGCGGAAGTCCCGTTTTTTTCATTAAGTGGGTCAGATTTTGTTGAGATGTTTGTTGGCGTTGGGGCATCTAGAGTGCGGGACTTGTTTGAGCAAGGCCGTAAGGCATCGCAGGCATCAGGCAAGGGTTGTATTATTTTTATCGATGAAATTGATGCGGTAGGGCGTTTGCGTTTTTCCGGAATCGGTGGAGGAAACGATGAGCGGGAACAAACTCTTAATGCTTTATTAGTTGAGATGGATGGTTTTACAAACCAAGGTGGTCTAATTGTTATGGCGGCAACGAATAGGCCCGATACGCTTGATCCCGCATTGCTTCGCCCGGGAAGATTTGACCGTCAGATTGTTGTTACTCTTCCGGATATTAACGGCCGGGAAGGAATTTTAAAAGTACATACCCGTAATTTAAAAATAAATGCTGATGTTGATTTGCGTAAAATCGCGCAACAAACAGTTTATTTTTCCGGAGCTGACTTGGCTAATGTCTGTAATGAGGCGGCGCTTTTGGCGGCCAGAAGAAATAAAGAATCAATTACTATGGAAGAGTTTTTGGCGGCAATTGAACGTGTTACGATGGGCCCAGAGAAGAAAAGCCGGCAGACTTCGCAAAAAGAAAAAGAAATTACCGCCTATCATGAGGCGGGCCATGCCTTATTGTCTTTATTTATTGATGAGGTGGATAGGTTTACTAAGGTGTCGATAATACCGCGCGGGATGGCCGGCGGTTATACTTTAACTCCACCGACGGAAGATAAGCATTATTTGAACAAAAAGGAATTGTTAGGACAGATGACTGTTTTACTGGGAGGAAGGGTCGCGGAGGAATTGCAAATAGGCGTTGGTTCAACCGGCGCATCAAATGATTTAGAAAAAGTAACTGAGTTAGCCCGGCATATGGTTTGCGCTTTTGGTATGACTGAGCGTTTAGGGCCTTTGGCCTATGGGCGTAATACCGGCCAGCATTTCTTAGGACGGGATATGTTTGAGCAAAAAGAATATAGCGAAGAAACCGCGAACCAAATAGACGAGGAAATACGTAAATTAGTCGACGAATCCTATACCCGCGCGAGAAAGCTTCTGAGCGAAAATAGGGATAAACTTGATAAAATGGCGCAGCGGTTGATGGAAAAAGAAAGCTTGGATATCGACGAGACCAGGATTTTGCTTGGGATGGTTCAGGAAGACAAAAAAGACTCTAATCCTCAAGGTAGCAGTGAAAAAACAGGTTAAGCAAAAATATAATTGTGATAATCTAGCTTCTTTAAGGGATAATTCTCGCCAGAAGTATTGTGTGCCTGCCGGGCGGTATAAAATTGCTTTAGGGGAAAAGACTAAAATTATGGGCGTTGTTAACATGACGCCTGATTCATTTTCTTCCGACGGACTGTATAAAAAATCAAAAAATGATCTTTTAAGGGCGGTTGATTATGCCCAGAAATTAATCCATGAAGGAGCGGATATTGTAGATATCGGGGGTGAATCAACACGCCCGGGTTCGGTAAAGATTAGTGAAACAGAAGAAATAAAAAGGGTTGTTCCTTTAATCGGGGTGTTGGCTAAGAAAATAAAAGTGCCGATTTCAGTTGATACATATAAATCAAATGTTGCCCGGGCGGCATTGGATAAGGGCGCTGTTATAGTTAACGATATCATGGGCGCTAAGAAAGATGATGCTCTTTTTAAAATGGTAAGGGATTATAAGGCGGCAATTGTTTTAATGCATATTCGTAATACGCCTGAGAATATGCAGAAAAATATTAGGTATAAAAACCTTATATCTGAAATATGCTCTTCTTTAAGAAATTCAGTTGAAAATTGCTTGGAAATAGGGATAAAATTAGATAGAATCATAATTGATCCCGGGATTTGCTTCGGGAAGACAGTTAAGCATAATTTGGAAATTATTAACCGTTTAAATTATTTTAATGTTTTAAATTGCCCGATTTTAATCGGGACATCCCGAAAGTCATTTATCGGTAAGGTATTAAACAAAGATGTTAACGGTCGTCTCGTCGGGACAATAGCCTCGGCTTGCGCGAGTGTGTTAAACGGCGCGCATATCCTCCGGGTGCATGATGTAAAAGAGATAAAAGAGGCGGTAACGTTTGTGGATGCGGTTATTAATAAAGGGAATTAAATGTATTATTTTTATTTTCATATCTTAAAACCTGTTTTTGAAATTTCCATTCTTTGGTTTGTTTTTTATCAAATATTGGTATTTTTTGAAGGTACCCGTGCGTTTTTAGTTTTACGCGGCATAACTTATTTATTGATTGCGTTTGTTATTTCCCAGATGCTGGGTTTTGATACCTTAAACTGGCTTTTGACAAAGATATTCGCCATTTCTATCGTCGCGATACTTATTTTATTTCAGCAGGAATTAAGGCAAGGTTTAGCGCGTTTGGGGAGGCATAAGATATTTAATGTATCTTTGGAAGAGGCCGAACTTGATGCGATTATCGAAGAAATTACGACTGCAGCTTACAAATTATCACGGATTAAATGCGGATGTTTGATTGCAATTGAGCGTTCGGTTAAGCTTAACATGTATATTGAAAGCGGGGTGGCGATTGATGCCAAAATATCTTCCGAGCTTATCCAGAGTGTTTTTACCAATCATGCCCCTTTACACGACGGAGGAGTAATTATAGGGCAGGATAGGATTATTGCCGCATCTTGTTTGTTCCCGCTGTCGGATAACACAAATTTCAGCAAGATATTAGGGACCAGGCACCGGGCGGCTTTAGGGATAACTGAACATAGCGATGCGATTGTTGTCATGGCTTCCGAAGAGAGCGGAGAAATATCGGTAGCTGCCGAGGGCAAGTTTATTCCGATTGTTAATAAGGAACGCCTGGTTAATCTGCTAAAAAGTTTATTAATGAGTGATAATAAAATTAAACGGCGAAAAAATGATTAAAATCAATAAAATATTGTTGAACAATATTGTGTTAAAACTTATTTCTTTATTCTTGGCAATAATTACATGGATTTATGTTAACGGAGAATTGCTGAGATAGCCCCTAACAAGCCAATCCTAGAAAGAAAATAAAAATGCCAAAGTTAGGTGTAAATATTGATCATATTGCGACATTGCGCCAAGCTCGGCGGGAATTTGAGCCGGATCCGATTGCGGCTGCGAAAATTTGCGAAGAGGCCGGTTGTGATAGTATTGTTGCCCATTTAAGAGAAGACCGACGGCATATAAATGATTCCGATATAAAAAGATTAAGAAAAGTTATTAAAACACGGTTTAATTTAGAAATGTCGATTAATAAGGGAATTGTTGATATTGCCTGCGAAATTGGCCCGGATCAAGCTACCTTGGTTCCGGAACGACGGGAAGAAATAACAACCGAGGGCGGATTAGATGTTGTTAAAAATACCGCAGCGATAAAAAATGCAGTCAGCCGTTTACAAAAATCCGGGATAGAGGTAAGCCTTTTTATTCCGGCCGATAAGAAGCAAATTGATGCGTCGATTAAAACCGGGGCGACAATTATTGAATTCCATACTGGTTGTTTTGCTAACGCCAGGTCTTTTAGTGCCAAGGGAAGAGAATTGTATCGAATAAAAAATATGGCTAAATATGCTTTAAGCCAGGGGTTGATCGTTAACGCCGGGCATGGTTTAAAATATGATAATGTTAAGGCCATTGCCAAAATTCCGGGGATGTATGAGCTTAACATCGGGCATTCGATAATTTCAAAAGCAGTTTTTGTAGGTTTACATAAAGCAGTTAAGGATATGCTTAATTTAATAAAATGATAAAAGGTATTGGTACAGATATAATCGAAATTGAACGTATTCGCCAGGCAATCAGCCGTTGGGGCGATCATTTTGTCGATCATGTTTTTAATAAAGAAGAAATAAAATATGCCCGGCAGAACAAAGATCCCATCCAACATTTTGCGGCCAGGTTTGCGGCTAAAGAAGCGGTTTATAAGGCCATCTCGAATAGAAAAATTAGTTGGAAAGATATTACCATCCTAAATGATAAAAACGGCCGGCCTTATTGCCGGATTACCGATCCGAAAATAAAAAGTAAAATATTAATTTCAATATCTCATACCAAAAACTATGCGGTTGCCAACGCAATTATCTCGTCGTAATAATGAAGCCCATAAAAATGATTTCGGCCATATATTAATTCTGGCCGGTTCCGGCGGTATGCTTGGGGCGGCGGCATTAAGCGGCCTTTCGGCCATGAGGATGGGGGCCGGGTTAGTTACAATCGCTGTCCCAAAATCCCTTAACTCAATTCTGCAGAAGAAAATATCCAATGTTATTATGACTTTAGCCTTGCCGGAAACGGCAGCCCAAACCATTTCATTTAAAGCTTTTAAGGAAATTGAGAAAGTTTTATCAAGATATGATGTTGTTGTAATCGGCCCCGGTTTAACAATCAATCCTAGCACAAAGAAATTTATATTAAAAATAATTGAGAAATCGCCAGTTCCTTTGGTTATCGACGCTGATGCGTTAAATTCGCTTCAGGGAAATCTTAACGTATTGTTAAAGTCAAAATCACCTAAAGTGTTAACTCCGCATTTAAAGGAGATGTCACGTTTGACTAAATATTCGAAAGAATTTATCGTAAAGAACCGCAGCCGCGTTGCTAAGGAGTTTGCGCTAAAATTTAGATGTGTTGTTTTGCTTAAAGGTTACCGCACGGTTGTGGCTTCAGGCCGGAATATATATATTAATAAGACAGGAAATTCCGGAATGGCGACTGCCGGTAGCGGCGATGTTTTGGATGGAATAATCGCCGGATTAATTGCTCAGAAAGTCGATGCTTTTAATTCCGCAAAATTTGGGGCATATATCCATGGGCTAGCCGGGGATATGGCTGCCAATAAAAAAACAAAAGTTTCTTTAATCGCCGCAGATATTATCGACTTTATCTCTTGTTCGCTTAAGAAGTTGTTTTAAATTATGAATAAAATTCAAAACTCAAAATTAATTGCTCCGGACGGTGAAAAGAAAGTGTTATTGCATACCTGTTGCGCTGTTTGTGCCGGCGGATTAATTGAGTCTATTGTTTCATCCGGCATTGAATTAACTATTTATTATTACAACCCCAATATATTTCCGTCGGAGGAATACGAAAGGCGTAAAAAGGAAAGCCAGCGCTTTGCTGTTAAATTAAATATTCCTTTTGTTGAAGGGACTTATGATAACGAGTTTTGGTATCTTGAAACAAAAGGGTATGAAAAAGAGCCCGAACGTGGAAAAAGATGCAAGATATGCTTTGATGTGCGCTTAGAAAGAACAGCGCAATATGCCTCTGAGAATAACTTTAAAGTATTCACAACTACCTTGGGAATCTCCCGTTGGAAAGATTTTGAGCAAATTGTCAGTGCCGGTAATTCCGCGGCTAAAAAGCATTCCGGTATAATATTCTGGGATTACAATTGGCGTAAAAAAGGCGGACAGGACAAGATGCAGGAAGTTGCCAAAAAAGAAAAATTTTACCGCCAAAATTACTGCGGTTGTGAATATTCAGTCCGAGATATTTAAAGAAAGACTGGTTGTTACTTTTATCCCTATAATTTCGAGATTTCCTTTTTATTTTGGATTTATATTATAGTATACTAATATTTATACATATAAAAATGTTTAAAGGAACGTGCATATGAAAGGCATAATTTTAGCAGGTGGAAGGGCAACAAGGCTTTATCCAATAACCAAGGGTATTTGCAAACAGTTGCTCCCGATTTATGATAAGCCGATGATTTATTATCCGCTTTCAGTTTTAATGCTGGCCGGAATCAAAGACGTTCTCATTATTACGACGCCAAAGGATATTGATAATTTTAAGAGCCTTTTTGGCGACGGAAGCAGTTTAGGAATGAGGATATCCTACGCTATTCAGCCCAAACCCCAAGGCATTGCCCAAGCTTTTATTATCGGAGAAGAGTTCATTGGCTCTGATAATGTTTGTTTGATCTTAGGCGATAATATATTTTATGGTGATAGGCTTACCTTCCAGTTAAAAAAGGCTAAACAGCGAAAGAGCGGAGCTACGGTATTTGCGTATTATGTCCGTGATCCGGAAAGATATGGAGTTGTTAGTTTCGATAAAAAATGTAAAGTTCTCGCAATTGAAGAAAAGCCAAAGAAACCTAAGACTAACTGGGCCGTTACGGGGATTTATTTTTATGATAATAATGTTGTTGATGTAGTTAAGAAATTAAAGCCATCGAGCCGCGGTGAACTTGAAATTACCGATGTAAATAAAATATATTTGAAGAAAAATAAGTTAAATGTTGAGCTTTTGGGCCGTGGTTTTGCTTGGCTTGATACCGGGACATATGACTCTTTAATAGACGCTTCAACGTTTATTAAGACAATTGAAGAGAGGCAAGGATTAAAGATTGGGTGTGTTGAAGAAATAGCCTTTAGGATGAAATTTATAGACGTAAGGCAGTTGGTAAGGCTGGCAAAGGAAATTAACACGGATTATGGTAAATATTTGTTAGGATTGGCAAAGAATGCAAAGTAATATTTTAATTCTGGGTAATGGTTTTATCGGGTGCAAGGTTCAAAAAGAATTAAAATGTAATATGTCGGGGCGGATATTTACGAGTTATGCGGATATTGACGAGGAGATAAAGAAGTATAAGCCAAAGGTTGTAATAAATTGTATTGGAATTACTGGCGCTCATAATGTTGATGATTGTGAAAAGGATATTGATTCGACAATATTTGCTAATACATATGTCCCGATTTTATTGGCTGAAGCAGCTATCCGTCATGATTTTAAATTAGTACACATTAGTAGCGGCTGTATCTTTCATTATGATTATAAAAAAGATAAACCAATAGAAGAAAGTAAGCTGCCGGATTACCATCTTTTGTACTACAGCCGTACCAAGATCTACTCCGAGAATGTTTTACGCGAGTTAGCCAAGTATTACAATATTCTAATTGCTAGGATTAGAATCCCTCTGGATTCAGAGCCCAGCCCAAGAAACATTATTGATAAGCTTCTCAAATATAAAACAATTATTGATGTGCCTAATTCAGTTACGTATATACCGGATTTTATTAAAGCCTTAAAATATTTAATTAAGATTGATGCTAAGGGGATTTTTAATGTTGTAGCCAAAGGCCCGTTACGTTATCCTGACCTTTTGGATGAATATCGGAAATACCATCCGAAAACGAAATATGATGTGATAAGCCTGAAATCATTAAAGATGAATAGGACTAATCTTGTTTTGTCGACTAAGAAATTAGAAAGCACGGGCTTTAATGTCAGGCCAACAAAGGAAATAATAAAAGAATGCGTAAAAAAATATGTAAGTTGTTAATAACCGGCGGATGCGGGTTTATCGGCAGTGCTTTTACCCGTCAGGCCATAACCAGCGGTTACAAGGTAGTTGTTGTTGATAAAATTACTTATGCTGGTGATGAAGCCCGGCTTCGGGATTTTAAAGGTAAATATAAATTTTATAAGACAGATATTTGTAACGAGAAGAAGATTTCTGAAATAGTAAAGAATGAAAAACCGGATGTAATTATTCATTTCGCAGCGGAGACACATGTTGATAGGAGCATTCTTGATGCCAGGGCCTTTATTGATACTAATGTCTCGGGAACGCAAAATCTTATAAACGTTTCCCGTAAATTTAAAATAAGCAAATTTGTTCATATCTCAACCGATGAAATTTACGGCGATAGTAAATCCGGTACGTTTACCGAAACGTCTCAATTAAAACCAAGTAACCCATATTCGGCAACTAAAGCGGCTGCAGATATGTTGGTTAAGGCGGCGATACGGACATATAATTTCCCTGCGATTATTATCCGTCCGTCGAATAATTATGGGCCGTGGCAATATCCGGAGAAATTAGTCCCAGTCGTTATTTTAAAAGCCTTGAATAATCAAAAAGTACCGGTTTATGGCGTGGGAGCGCAGATAAGAGAATGGTTATTCGTTGAGGATTGCGCTCGGGGGATTCGTTTGATTTTAAAGAAAGGCAAAATAGGTGAGGCTTATAATATCGGCAGTTATTTTGAAAAGAAGAATTTAGATACTGTCAAAAGAATATTGAAAGAAGTCGGTAAACCGGAAGATTTAATTAAATTTGTTCAAGACCGGCCGGGGCACGATTTTCGGTATTCGTTAAATTGCGAAAAGGTTAGAAAGCTTGGCTGGCGTCCGAAGGTTAATTTTGAGTCAGGCATAAAAGAAACAGTTAAGTGGTACCTTGATAATTTGGGATGGACGAAAAACAAATTAACCGTGCTTCAAAAATATTGGAAATTGGTTTATCAGAAAAAAGGGAGTAAGCAATGAAATTAATTATCCAGATTCCCTGCTTGAATGAAGAAGAAACTCTGCCCAAAACATTAGCTGATTTACCGAAGAAAATCGACGGGATTGATGTGATTGAAGTTTTGGTTATTGATGATGGGAGTACTGACCGCACTTCCGAAGTTGCCCGCCAGAATGGAGTTAACCATGTTGTCAGGTTAACTAAGAAAAAAGGTTTGGCGCAAGTTTTTCAAGTCGGGCTTGATGCGGCTTTAAAAAGAGGGGCAGATATAATTGTTAATACTGATGCCGACGGGCAATATAAGGGCGAAGATATCCCGAGATTGGTTAAGCCAATATTGGAAGGCAGAGCGGATATTGTTGTTGGAAATCGTGATATTGAAAATGTGAAACAATTTTCTTTGATTAAAAAAAGATTGCAGCGCTTAGGTTCGGCAGTTGTAAGGCAATTGTCGGGATCGAGTATTCCTGATGCGACGACAGGATTTCGGGCTTATAGCAAAGAAGCAGCTCTTCGCATCAATGTTATTTCGCCATATACATATACGCTCGAGACAATAATTCAAGCGGAAAGCAAGCTTTTAGCGATTGAAAATATCACAATAAATACCAACGAAGTAAAGAGGCCGTCGCGGCTGTTTAGAAGCATTCCGGAATACATTAAGCGCTCGATTGTGACTTTAATCCGGGTTTTCGCGATGTATAATCCGTTACGGCTTTTTGTAACTTTGGGAAGTTTCTTTTTATTCGTAGGATTTTTAATCGGTTGCCGGTTTTTATACTTTTATTTGCTCAACGGCGGAACCGGAAAAATCCAATCATTAATTTTGGCGGCAGTATTTATCATTATTGGGTTCCAACTATATATAATCGGTTTGGTATCGGACTTAATTTCGGCAAATCGCCGGCTTATTGAGGATGTCCTTTTGAGGGTGAAGAAGATAGAGATAAATTCAAGAAGTAAATAAAACCATAAATATGCTTTTTTTAAAAAATTTATTTTTAGATTTTAATCAAGAGAGTTTGAAAAAATATATAGCCAATACTTCCTGGCTATTATTTATAAGCATTTTAAAGATTATCGTTTTCTTATTTGTTGGAACTTATGTCGCAAGGTATCTTGGTCCGTATAATTATGGCATACTAAATTACTGTATAAGCTTTGTCCTTCTTTTCTCTGCTTTTTCTGGTTTAGGTCTAGATTTTATCGTAGTTAGAGAATTGGTTAAAGAAAAAGACAAAAATAACGAAATTTTAGGAACAGCTTGTACATTAAAAATACTCTCGACCTTACTTGTTTTATTCGCAATATGGATGACGTTGATTCTTACAAACAATAGCCAAGAAATCAAGAGGTATATTCTTTTAATCTCTTTTGGGCTACTCTTCCAGACAGCAAACATTATTGACTTTTATTTCCAGTCCCAAGTTTTATCTAAACACACTGTGTTAGCACAGTTTTTACAACTAATAATCGGATCAGCTCTTAAGATGTATTTTATATACACTAAGGCTCCTTTATACTGGTTTGTTTGGACAATTTTTATAGAATACGTGATTCTTGCTGTTGGGTTAATCATTAACTATTTTCTGTATGGCAAGAGACTACAAAGGTGGAAGTTTAATTTTAATTTAGCTGTTTATTTTTTGAGAAATTCATGGCCTCTAATTTTTTCTGGTATGATGATAGCAATCTATACAAAGATAGACAAGATAATGCTAAAACATATGTTGGGAGAGGCAACTGTGGGAATTTATTCTGCCGCAACAAATATTTCTGAAGCGGGTTATTTTATTCCCTCAGTTATCTGTGGTTCTATTTTTCCTGCAATTGTTAAAGTAAAAATACAAAGTCAGAAGCTGTATTTTGATAGGTTAAAATCTTTATACAGCCTAATGATATGGCTTTCATTAGTAATAATCATGTTTGCGTATTTATGGGGTGAAAAAATAATCTTGTTTTTCTTTGGCAATGAATATTTTGGGTCAATTCTACTGTTAAAGATTCACATTTGGTCTAATCTTTTTGTTTACATTTGGCTTGCCATCGGCTATTATCTGATGGCCGAAAACTATACGGGGATATCTCTAGCAAGGGCATCTTTGGGAATGCTTTTGAGTATAACGCTAAACTATTTCTTAATACTCAGATATAATGTGCTGGGATCAGCATTTGCGGCCATAATATCCTATTTTTTTGTCATGGTTTTTATAGCTTTTGTTCCTAAAACAAGGGCTCAGATATTTTTAATAATGTCAGGTTTCGACGTAACTAGATTGTTCAGGAAATACAAAAAATAATACAATAAATTAAACGGTATGATTGCCAAAATATTTTTGTTATGTGATAATTATTCGAAAGAAGATCGGTCAAATGATGATTAGAAGAGAGGCCTCATGACATCTGTGGCAATTCTTGATACTTCAATCGGTGATTATAATTTAGGTAATGAAATTATCATGGAGGCAGTAAAAGATCATTTAGGACAAATATTACCTAATGCTTTTTTTTATAGATTACCGTCTCAAGAAATAGGTAATCTTAGCTTAAGAATTATGAGGAAAAGCAAGCTGGTATTTTTGGGCGGCGGGAATACTTTAACTAGCAATATGGAAATAAATTCTTACTGGGGAGTTAACTTAGCTAATTTTCTTTTTATCCGAAATATAATACTAATGGGTGTCGGATGGTGGCAATATCAAAACTATTTGACGCCATTTACAAGAATCTTGCTTCAAAAAGTCCTGTCAAGTGATTATATCCACTCAGCGAGGGATATTTACACTGAAAAGAAATTAATGGAAGCTGGTTTCAAGAATGTTCTATTCACGGGATGCCCAAGCCTTTGGAAAATCAGTAAAGATATTTGTAGAACAATCAGAATATCAAAGGCCAATGAAGTTTTGTTTACGTTAACTGATTATGCAAAAGATCAGGCGCGAGATATGAAATTATTGGGTATCCTAAGAAGTAATTATGAAAAACTTATTTTCTGGCCACAAGGAGAGGGAGACTTAGAATATTTAAGAACATTAACGGATATGGATATGCCTATTCTAAAACCTTCGGTAGCTGAACTTACAAGCTTTTTATTAAAAAATGATTGCGACTATGTTGGCACAAGGCTTCATGCTGGAATACGAAGCTTGCAGATGGGACGAAGGTCAATTATAATTGGGATCGATAATAGAGCAGAGGAAATGAAAAAAGATTGTAATTTGCCAGTGATAGAACAATCCCGCTTAGATCAGTTGAATGCGATGATAAAATCTTCTTTTCCTACTAGCTTAATCATCCCGCATGAAAATATAGAAAAATGGAAAGCTCAGTTTGTAAAATTTGATGAAAAATAAATTCGCAAAACTTTTTAAAGCTATAATTTATCGGATGCGTCATTACAAGGGATTAAGAAACAATCTTTGCTGGCATAATCTTCGGAACATTCATCCAGTCTCAGAATGTTTCGGATTTGACCGGGGCACTCCGGTTGACCGGTACTACATTAATACATTTTTTACGGAAAATGAGGATTTAATAAGAGGCCACGTCTTGGAAATTGCGGATAATACTTATTCTAGTAAGTTTGGCAAAAATATTACTAAATTCGAAATATTGCATCCAGAAAAACAAAACAAAAGGGCGACTTTAATTGGCGATCTCACAAAAATTAACACTCTCCCTAAAAACCAATTTGATTGTTTTATTTGTACGCAAACCCTCAATGTTATTTATGATTTTAAGAAAGCTATAGAGGGAAGCTATTATCTTCTAAAATCTGGAGGCGTTATGCTTGGTACAGTTGCCGGATTATGCCAGATTTCTAAATATGATATGGATCGCTGGGGGGACTATTGGCGTTTTACCGATATGACTATTTTAAGAGCTTTTGGAGAAATCTTTGGAGAAAGAAATGTAAAAGTAAAAACTTATGGCAATGTGCTGAGTGCTCTGGCGTTATTGGAAGGAATTTCGGCAGAAGAGCTTACTAAAGAAGAGCTAGATTACACTGATAATATTTATCAGGTTCTAATTACTATAAGGGCTTGGAAAGAATGAAAAGACTTTTTCTTGAATTAGGATTGCCCGTATATAATTATTTCAAATCTAGTGAATATCGAGAGTTTGTTCGTTTATTTGGGAAACTAAGGAAGTTACCCAGATATAAAGCTCAAAATATAAAATTTATAAATTTTGATTTTTTTGTCCCAGATGCTGCTTCTTTTCTTGGGCAGTTTAAAGAAATTTTCGTAGAGGAAATTTTCAAATTTATCTCGAATAAGCCTGACCCAATTATTTATGATTGTGGATCAAATATTGGGCTAAGTTGTTTATATTTTAAATTGCTTTACCCTAAGGCAAAGATAACAGCTTTTGAGGCCGATCCAAACATTTTTAGCTTCCTATGTAAAAATTTAGAAAAAAACAGAATCCAAAATGTAAGAACTGTTAATAAAGCTGTTTGGGACAATGATGGGACAATCGATTTTGGAACGGATGGTGCTGATGGTGGTTCCGTTTATTTAAATACGAACAGGATTAAAGTAGAGTCCATAAAATTGAGCGATTGGTTGAAAAAAGAAACTACGATTGACTTTCTTAAACTTGATATTGAGGGTGCCGAGCTTGAAGTGCTCTTGGACTGTCAGGACACTTTAAAGAATGCCATAAATGTTTTTATCGAATATCATAGTTGGAATGGGCAGGAGCAAAAATTGGACAAAATCCTTGATGTGCTAACCAAAAGCGGATTTAGATATTATTTTCACCCTGTTAATGTGCGAAAAACCCCCTTCATTAATCAACAAGGGGACAGAACTATAGATTTCCAACTTAATATTTTTGCTCATAGAAAGCGTTAATGCGGCTAAGAAAAACAATAAGACATTTGGGTGGTAGAATAATACGGTTTGGCATGAATTTAATCGATTCTTCGGCGGTTGTTCTTCTTTACCATCGTGTTACTGAACTTAATGATGATCATCAATTACTTGCAGTAAGACCAAGCAATTTTTATCAACAGATAGAATATTTAAAGAAGAATTACAATGTTCTTCCTATTGAAGAATTTTGCCATATATTAAAAAGAAAAAGAAAGTTTCCTAGGGGAAGTATCATTATCACCTTTGATGATGGCTATTCGGACAACTATACTACAGCTATGCCCATGCTTGAAAGCCTTAAAGTTCAAGCTTTGTTTTACATAACAACTTCGTTGCTGGAAACACGGCAAGAATTTTGGTGGGATCAGCTAGAAAGGATTATTTTCTCAAATAACAAGATTCCCAATAACTTGAATATTGTACTTGACCAGAAAAAGTATTCATTTAGCCAGTTATCCGCTAATACTTCTAAAGAAATTTATTCGCAATTACACTATCTTATAAAAATGTCAAAGACTGAATGCCGAAAGAAAATATTTGAGCAGCTGCGTAAATGGGCAGAATCAAACTTTGAAGCAAGGGAAACACACAGGCCCATGTCAAGATCAGAAGTTAAGAAATTAAGCCAGTCACAAAGTGCTGTTATTGGTGCGCATACGCATAGTCATACACCGTTATCATTATTAACTTATCACGAACAATTTGATGATATTCAAAAATCCAAGATTATTTTAGAAGAAATAATTGGGAAAGAAGTTAAGTATTTTTCTTATCCTTATGGAACAAAAAAAGATTACAACAGTATTAGTTTAAGGGTAGTCAAAGATTTAGGTTTTGACATGGCAGTGATCAATTATTATTGGCCAGTACATAGTTGGACAGATATCTTTCAAATACCGAGAATTATAATTCGTGATTGGGAATTCGAACAGTTTAAAAATCAGATTGCGAGATTTCTTACTTAGATGAAAATCCTTATAGTAAATGCTATTGAGTCTAGGGGTGGTGCCGCAAAGGCGGCTCAGAGGTTATACCAATCTTTATTAACTAAAGGTATTGATGCCCAATTTTTAACTGGATATAAAACATCATCTGATGAAAGGGTTGTCTCCGCCTATAGCTGTTTCAACCGATATATGTCTTCTTTTATATCGTTTGCCGATAAATTGCCGCTTTTTTTATACCCGAAAAGGAATAAATTAATATTTTCACCAGCAGTTATTCCAACGAGAGTAAGTCATTTGATTAATAAATTAAAACCAGATATTGTCCATTTTAATTGGGTAACTAGAGGTTTTATCAAAATAGAAGACTTTTTAGAAATAAAAAGTCCGATTGTCTGGACGCTACATGATTCATGGGCATTTACCGGAGGATGTCATCTTCCTTTGAGCTGTATCAAATATAGAGATTGCTGTGGCGCTTGTCCGGAACTGGGAAGTTTAAATCCAAAAGATTTATCTAGTTGGATTTTTGAGCGTAAGGTAAGAATCTACAACAAATTAAGGTTGGCAGTGGTAACTCCAAGTCTCTGGTTGGCAAATTGTGCAAAAACAAGCAGTTTATTTAAGGATACAATGGTGGAAATAATTCCAAATGGTTTAGATACTGGGGTATACAAGCCTTTAGAAAAAGACAAAGCTCGTGAAATAATGAATCTACCTAAAAATAAAATATTAGTTTTATTGGGAGCAATGTGGCTTGACAAGGACTATAACAAAGGATTACATCTTCTAAAACCAATTTTACAAATTATGAAAATAAGGAAGATTGATAGTATTGAATTTGTTATCATTGGAACAAAAAGAGTAAAATCATGTTTTGTAAAAGGTATACCAATACATTTCTTAGGTACAATAAGAAATGAATCAGATATGGCTGCTCTATACTCTGCGGCTGATATAACGCTTTTGTTGTCTTTACAGGAAAACCTTCCATATACAGTGATGGAATCGTTATCTTGTGCAACACCTGTTGTTGCTTTCAACATAGGTGGTATCTCGGATATGATAGAACATAAATCAAATGGCTATCTAGCCAAGCCTTACGAATTGGAAGATATAGTTGATGGCATTGCCTGGGTGCTAGAGGATAAAGGAAGATATCGAAAGCTTTCCCAGGATGCAAGAAAGAAATGCGAAAATGATTTTTCTTTAGAATTACTGTCTAATCGTTATCTGAATTTATATAAAAATGTTTTGTCAAAATAATTACAGTTTAAGCGTGTCATTTATTATTATTTTGCTGATTAGTAGGCAATGCTTATATCAAGATGGTTAGCTTGGATTCAATTTTTTATCTGAATATTTTCCGATGGATTTTATATGAAAAACAAGGATAAATGGGTTCCTAGTAAGTTTGTTTATCGCAAAGGCAAACTAATTGGGTCCAGAGATCAAAAAGAATTAAAAGTTGGCTCAAGGCTTATTGCAGATATTGTTGCTTCATTTTATGATTCTAGTATCCCAAAATATGCTACAGGTAGATTAATTGATTTGGGATGTGGTAAGGTTCCATTTTATGAAGTATATAAAAACTTTATCACAGATAACACCTGTGTTGATTGGGCAAACACAAAGCATAAGAATGAGTATTTAGATTGTGAATACGATCTTAATAAAAATCTTCCATTCAATGATTGTGAGTTCGATACTGTTATTGCGTCGGATGTTCTTGAACATATGTATGCACCTGAAAGCTTTTGGCATGAAATGTCTCGGATATTAAAACCGGGAGGGAAAGCTATTATAAATGTCCCTTTTTATTATTATTTACATGAAACTCCGCATGATTATTATCGGTATACCGAGTATGCCTTAAGACGTTTTGCTGAGTTGACAAGTTTTAGAATATTGATTTTTAAAACTCTAGGAGGAACGCCCGAAATCTTAACAGATATACTAGCTAAACACCTTCA
>JAKLDK010000139.1 GCA_022703565.1 Candidatus Omnitrophota bacterium | reverse complement strand
TCGGGAGTTAAATTAACAAACCTCATTCTTGTTTCATAAAGAATATTTTTAACCTTATCGTGCGATTCTAAAACTTCGCCTTCAACATACGTAACGTCCGAAATGTATGGGGTGCGTAAATTAACGCCTATCATTTTTTTAGGAGAAATCGCTTTTGTCGTCACAAAGCACATTCCTCCCATGCTAATATTCTTTAATTGAGTTATTTCGAATATTTCCTTTGAGTTCTCTAGCTCAAAATAATTCATTATGAAATTCTTCTTGATGCGATGATGTTTCCTTCTTTCGGCTGGACGGATATTATCATCTTTTGAATTATTCATAATATTTACCTCTTTCTTAAAGAGTTTATCGGAGCGGTGGGAGTTGAACCCACGACCTCTTGTACCCCATACAAGTGCGCTAGCCAACTGCGCTACACTCCGTTATTATTTATATTAGTAATATTGAGTAGTAATTATACTATATAAAATATATCCTGCAAATCAAAAAAACTGTCATTAGATTAATTGGCCCCAAGACAAGTTTAGGGTAAAATTATCCTTTATTAAAAGAATGTTATAATCTAAACAATTAATCTTATTCCGACTTTGTCTTTCGCGTCATTAGGCTGGTTAGAGCCTTGAGAGGTTTTTTATTGCGGTATATAATGTTATAAACTTCTTGAGTAATCGGCATCGGCACATTTAGTTTCTGGCTTAACTTGTTAACAGCCTTGACTGTATCTACACCCTCGGCCACCATTTGCATTTTAGACAATATTTGCTTAATATTCTTGCCTTTCCCTAATTCTTCTCCAACAAAACGGTTTCGGCTGTTTAAACTACTGGCCGTTGTTACTAAATCTCCTAAACCGCTTAAACCGGCAAATGTTTTTTCCCGCGCGCCTAATTTTACCCCTAAACGGGACATTTCAGCCAAGCCACGGGTTAAAATTGCCGCTTTGGTATTAGTCCCAAATCCTAATCCGTCCGAAACCCCGCAGGCGATAGCAATAATATTTTTGACGCTCCCGCCAAGTTCAACCGCAACAATATCCGTGTTTGTATAAATTCTAAAGTAGGGCGAATTAAATAAACCTTGTATTAATTTTGCAATTCTCATATTACGGCAAGCCACAACCGCAGTTGAGGGAATTTCACGGGCAACTTCACCGGCAATAGTCGGACCAGAAAGAATCGCGTAATTAACCGGGCCCAATATTTGCTCCGTCAATTCTGAAATGCGCAACATTTTATTAGTCGCTACACCTTTAGTTACGTTCAAAAATATTTTATTTTTAAAATCGGCTTTTATTGCTTTAATTTGTCTTAGAATCGCCTGCGCGTATTTTGAAGGAATAGCAAAAACAATTAAATCAGCGTCGATAATAGCTTGGCGCAAATCTTCAACAATCTCAATATTGCTAGGTACTCTTACGCCCGGCAAATATTTTTGATTAACCCTGGCCTTTCTAATCTCCTTTAAATAATCAGGAAATGGGCCCCAAAGACAAACAGGCAAGTTCTTCCTGGCTAAAAGTATAGCCAGAGTAGTTCCCCATCCGCCATCGCCAATAACAGTTATTTTATTAATTTTAATTTTCATAGTTATTTAATTATAGTTTAACTTAGCCTATTATCAAGGCAAAGCATTTTTAGCCTTTTCTTTAATCTTATCTAAGAACGGATGCGGCATAACTTTAAACAAAGCAAAATCAGTATTGGTATAAATTCTTTCCAAAAGGTCATTATCATCCTTCGGGGTTGCAAACCGCATGAAAACAATATAATCAGCATGATATTTTACAATCGCGTTTTGTATGGCTTTGCGGGTATTCTTAGACATATCTACCCGGAACTCCTCGACGTCATCAATCCTTTTCTTCCACTCAACCGCAGCGTTATAATCAAATCCGATTATTCCGCAATCACGGTAAGAAACAACAATTTCCCTTTCCGAAAGGATTCTAAACCCGCACATTTCCATATTATAAGGTATAAAAATTATCGCATCTTTATCCGTGTTAGCTTTTACATACCGCTGCATGTCCTCCCAACTTCTTTGAATGCGCCAAAATCCGTCTTCGGAACTCTCGACATGATTCCGCCTAATATGATAAAGGCCAAATTGCACCAAATATATAAGCAGCACTAAATACACAAAGGCCCTTCTTTTAACAGTCTCATATTTAGCTTCTTTGTTCCTATGGCAAACAAAATAATTTACCGTCAATGCCAAGAAAACAATTAGCAAGAACAAGCGGGATATAAACTTATAAGCTGAGGCGTCAAAGAAATAATAAATGCCGTAGAGAAGCGGCAACAACATTGCCACTAGCAAAACAATCAAAATCGTTTTAACAGCTTTATTGCGGATAACCTTTGCCCTTATTATAGCAAACAGAACAATCATAGTTAGACAAGAATAAATTGAAATAATATCATCATATTTTAGAATCGCGAACAAAATGGCAAAAGCATACGCGATTAAATACGACTCTTTCTCGACGATATCAAAAATCAATATCGTTATAAAACCCATAGCCAGGAATAAAAGATACTGGGCATTGCGCGTTAAGTTGAGATCCAGCACAAAACGATTTGGGTTCAAATAAGTATAGATAACGCTAACCGCGATTAAAGATAATGCCGCTAGGCTAAATACCAAGGCCTTTTTATCCTGGCGGAAAAACCGGTTACATAACAAGTTAAAAACAAATACCGCCAAAGCCATGGTATAAAAATGCGTGGCATACAAGAAAATGTTTAAATCCTTGAGCAAAAGAAACCACGGCACATTGCTCTTAATAATAAAATTCTGCGGACAGGCCAATTCATATAAAGCTTGCCAATTAAAATACAAGCTTTCCGAAACACCACCGACACTTCTTAATTTTACTTTGAATATCCAAATCAATACCGGCAAAGCGCATAAAATAAACACCGCCGAACTCTTAATCAACAATCTTACCCCGCGCTTTGGTATTTCAAAAAGCAAGTATAGCCCGACATAAAACATCGGAAAAACACTGTAAAGCGCATGGAAATTAGCGGCAAGCCCTAAAATAGCCGCGGCCAAGATAAAGCGTTCCTTGAAAAAATAATAAATCCCGGCAAATATTATCGCTAAAGCAAATTCCTGATGAGAAAAAGTGCGGTATAAGAATTCGTCAACTCGCGCCATCAAAATAAAAACCAAAATACAGCTAAATGCCTTGGCCTTACTTTTGCTTAAGTGCAACCAGAGCTTATAACTAAAAAAGAAAAAGAAATAACGGGAAAGAATATAAAGAAACAGATAAGCGGCAGGTATTTGCTCGACAGTAATAACTTTTGCTAATATCGGATAGAAATAAGAAGAAAATTTATGTTTCAAACTTTCGACATAATAATCACCGCTGTAAAGCGAAGGGTCAATCAAACTTTTCAGCATAGGAATTTCTAAATGCTGATCATCCCACCCATACTTATAACCGCTGGTAATAAAGAAAACTCCTAAAATAATTAGTGATACAAACCAAGGATAATTAAGGGCATTTTTAAAAAATGCGAGCGCGCTTTTAGCCCAATTACCATCATTAG
>JAKLDK010000138.1 GCA_022703565.1 Candidatus Omnitrophota bacterium | reverse complement strand
TCTCGACGGTATAATCCAGGCAAACGGAGTATTGGGAATTTTCCCGGCTAATTCAATTAACGAAAATATCGCAATTTATAAAGATAATACGCGGGCAAAAGCGATTTCAACACTTCATTTCTTGCGCCAACAGATTAAGCACAACGACAATTCACCTTACCTCTCTTTATCTGACTTTGTCGCGCCTAAGGATTCAAAGATTAAAGATTATATCGGAGCTTTTGCGGTTACAGCCGGAATTGGCGTTGATAAAATCACGAAGATTCTAGCTCAAGAAAAAAACGATTACAAAAGTATCATGATTAAAATTCTAGCCGATAGGCTGGCGGAAGCCTTTGCCGAAGAATTGCACGAGCGGGCCAGACGTGAGTTTTGGGGTTACGCAAAAAATGAGAAACTATCGTTGGATGAGATCTTAGAGTGTAAATACCAGGGAATCCGCCCGGCTCCGGGATATCCGACGACACCTGATCATAGCGAAAAGAAGATTATCTTCAAATTACTTAATGCCAAGAAGAATACCAGAATTGCTTTAACTGAAACCATGATGATGAAACCCGCCGCATCTGTCTGCGGGCTTTACTTTGCGAATCCGCAATCACATTATTTTTCAGTCGGTAAGATCGCCGATGACCAGTTCGCCGATTATTCCAAACGAAAGAAATTCTCTCCTAAAACAGCTAAAAAATGGCTTAGAACCCTACTAGCTTATGATAAATAAAACAATCTATTATTTTATTTATGGCCCCTTACATATCCTGTAAAGGTTTTCCCTTAACTCTAAAATAGATTTCATCGACATATCTCGACCTTGAAGTGGCGGAGGATAATTACAGTCTTCCTGACCCCAAATCCATTTATAAGCTTTCATTAAAACTTCAGGATCTTCGCCACAAGGATTATTTATTTGGGTTTTCTTAAGGATGTCCTCTGGATCTTCCCCCTTAAACACGCGCTCTAAAGCATCTATTATCTGAATTGTATCAGATTTGGAAATTCTGGACTTCTCTTCTAAATCTTCCAGAATATTTTTGTGAGATATCAGCCATAAGGAACTATCTTGTGGCGCATAAATCCAAACCATAAAATCATCGCGCCTAATAATACCGTAAACGAATTTTCCTCCCGGCTTGGTAATAACGATTTTACGCCCGTCTTTAATCTGCTCTACTTCATAACCGCGATATTTAATCTTTTCTAGTTCTGTTCGAAACCCTTCTCGATCCTGATTCTTAATCCTTAAAGTGGTCAAATCGATTTCGTGCGTATAAACATTCTTTCGTGCCTTTTTCTTATTAGACATATCTCCCCCTATAAATTACCTAAAATACTGTCGCGGAAATCAGATTTATTTTCATCGCTCCTAATCTTCCTAAAAACAAATAAATGTTCATGCATAATAAGCAAAAAATCTTTTTGCTGAGCATTCCAATATCTTGTGGTGGCGCAATTATGTTGGGCTTTAATGACATCTTCTTTGAGGATAAAACCGGCTTTTAAAAACCTCTGCATCACATTAAAAGCTAGCGGAACAAAATGTCGGCGACGCCTTGTATCTCCCATCAAAATAGCACAATACTTACCCGGCTTTAAAACCCTTAAACATTCTTTGGCGACCAAATCAATTTGGTCACAAAACTTGGTTAAACTATTAATAGCTGATAAATCTTCTTCAATTTCTTTTTCGCTATATTTAATAATATTCAAATACGGCGGGTGCGTTACTACGAGATCGACTGATGAATCCTCTATTTTCTCAAGTTTTCTTGCATCCCCAACATAACATTCTTGTTTTGACTTATTTTCTACATCAAAATTAAGCGCCTCTTTACATAACTTTATGGCATTCAGATTGACATCTAAACCGATAGCGTTTCGATTTAATAATTTTGCCTCCACAAGCGTCGTACCGCCACCCACCATAGGATCTAAGACTAAATCACTTTCTTGAGAATATTTAAGAATAAGATTTCTGGGTATTTGCGGCGCCCAATTACCGCGGTAAGTTGGCTTATGCGTTGCCCAATTTCCACGTTCCGGGAATGACCAAACAGTTGTTGTTTCAAGTTTTATGTCGCTATTTATTACCTTACTATTCATTCTCTTAATTCTTTTTTACCGGCAATCCAAGCCATGCCATCGGCAGCTCGTTAAATATATAATGACAATTAACGCTATGAATATACTCCAGAACATCTTTATACCTTGCGCTCTTAAACCAATCATTAAGAACATATACATATTCAACTTTTAATCCGAGCGAAGAAACCATTTTTAAATATTGTTTGCGCTTAAAATCGCACGTCTGTAATTTCTCGTCAACAGAACCACCAACCTGTTGATACTTAACTTCAATGATAAATAAAGTTTCGCGAACAATTACCAGAAGAGCATCGTCAGGCAAAAGTTTCGTTGTAATTAATTTCTCCCAATCAACCTTAGACTCCGTCAAAAATTGATAAAAATCATGCTTCCTAAAACATCTTGCAATCAGCTTTCCTTCAAAAAAAACGCCCATGCCAGCCTTACTAGAAACTTTTTTAACTTCATATCCCGGAATACTTCCGAGAAGTTTCTGAAAATCGACTTTTCTCTCAAACTTTAAACCCGTTAGTGTATTTGCGCCACCCAAGCCACCCGTTTTCATCGAAAACTCCTCTGTTTATTCATTAATAATTCATAACTAATATCTCTGTCACTTCCCCGCGCTTATCCGCTTGGCAATTAATCATTCGACTAGCCTTTAACCTCTCAATATGATATCCGTGATATAAATCATCAAAAAAATTATCTTTAGGATTAACGTTTTTAGGATCTGAATTGCTTAACATAATAGATGCCCCTTTTTTATCAAGAGTCCCATAAATTTTTCTCAAACGTTTTTGCTCTGCGTCACCAAAAACATCTTTGGAATAGCTTGTAAAGCTTGCTGTTGTACTTATCGGCCGATACGGCGGATCAAAATAAACAAAAGATTCACTGTTTGCATGTTCTAAACATAAAGCGAAATCTCCACAAATTATTTCAGCTTTTTGCAAAAGACGATGCACCTCAAGAAGATTCTCCTCATTACAAATCGTTGGATTCTTATATCGACCGAATGGAACGTTAAATTCACCCAAAGAATTCACCCGATAAAGGCCATTAAAGCATGTCTTATTAAGAAAAACCAAAAGCGCTGCGCGATGGACAAAACTATTTGCAGCCTTTCTCTTTAAATACGTATTAAATTCTTCCCGCTTCTCATAAAACATTTTCTCTCTGCTATTATCAGATTTTCCTAAATACTCTGATTCAAACTCATTTAATTCTTTTAAAAGCTTCTTTATATCTTTTTTTATAACTTGATAGCAAATATTGACAGCCGGATTAATTTCGTACAAATAGCTTTCTTCAAAATCATAATGCTCCGCAAGCCAGAAAAAAAGCGCTCCTCCGCCGAGAAATGGCTCAAAATATTTCTTAATGCGTCCTTCCTTAAAAGAGCCCGGCAGATAATCCACAATTTGATCAATCAGCTGGCCTTTGCCACCGGCCCACTTCAAAAACGGCTTAACTTGTCTTTCTGTAGTAATCGTGTCTGTCATTTTTACCTCAAAACCTAGGAACCGTCGTTACCACAACCCCCTGCACCTGAAAATCTTTTGTTAACAAAATCGGCTTATGCGTTTTATTGCTTGAGCGCGGCTTTA
>JAKLDK010000137.1 GCA_022703565.1 Candidatus Omnitrophota bacterium | reverse complement strand
TATTAATGGCTATGATGTTGTCCAGAAAATTGAGAATACTAAAGTTGGGCCTGGCGATCGTCCCATCGAAGAACAAAAAATAATTAAGGCTTACGTCAAATAAATAAGCTTGATTCTCTTTTCCTAATTTGTGATAATCTATAAATCATGGATCTCGATCTATTATTAAAAGCCCTCAATGCATCTAAAAAAGGGCAATCTTATGCTTTTGCTACAGTTGTAGAATCTACTGAAAAAGGCACTCCCAGAAAACCCGGGGCAAAAATGCTTGTTTTGGAGGATGGCTCTTTATTTGGGACAATAGGAGGGGGCCGTGATGAGAAAGTTACGCAAGAAACCTGCCTAAAGGCCATAAAAAATGGTAAAACTGATATCCTTACATTCGAGCATTTTGGCAAGAAAAATCAGTCAATTTGTGGTGGTAAAACCAAGGTGTTTATTGAACCATTTAAAGGTGTCCGCAGGTTGATTATTTGTGGCGGCGGGCATATTGGGTTGCATTTATCGGTTATTGCTAAAATGCTTAACTTTGAGGTAATTGTCTTAGATAATCGTAAGGAATTTGCCACGAAATCCAGGTTTCCGCATGTTGATAGGGTTGTTTTTGGGGAATTTGGGGATAATATTGCAAGATTTGGCAATACAAAAAATTGTTATATTATGATTGCTACTTTTGGCCATGATTATGATTATGTTTGCCTAAAAAATGCTTTGAGGACACAAGCCAGTTATATTGGCTTAATTTCCAGCAGAAATAAACGTAATCGATTCTTTAAGGAACTGAAAAAGGAAGGTTTTTCAAATAAAGAGCTTAAACGAATTGTTAGTCCGGCTGGCTTGGATATTGGCGCTCAAACTCCAGAAGAAATTGCTGTTTCTATAAGTGCGGAAATCGTAAAGCTGTATAACAGTGATCTGGTTGGTTCGTATAAATTTAAAGAAAAAAATAATTTACTATTTATTAGGGGAATTGAAAGGAGTAAGAAATGAATAAGCAGGAAGTAATCGATTTGATTAAAGATTCCGGTTATTGCACTTTGGCAACAGTAGAGGGGACACAGCCAAGGGTAAGGCCCATGTCGCCTTTACTGACTGAAGATGGCCAATTGTTGGTGGCGTTATTTGCCCATTTAAGGACTGTTAGGCAGGTTCAGGCAAACCCTATGGTTGAATTATGTTTTGTCGATAGGAAGATGTGCTATTGCCGAATTTCCGGAAAGGCAAAGATTTCACAAGATAAAACTAAGAAGGGTTTATTGTGGGAAGCAGTGCCGATGTTAAGACAATATTTTGGCGGCATTGATGACGCGAATTTTTGCGTTATGGAAATTGCTATAAATGAAGTTGAGGCTATGACTCCGCAACAAATGCAACCGGAAAAGATTAAATTATAGGTTTTGGGCAAAATTTATATAGCCCTCCCTTGATTTTGTTATTTTGTAAAAGGGAGGGCTTTTCATTTTTCGTCAAATGTCGGTTTTAGCTATATATTTATATGTTTTTATAAGATACCAGCATAAAAATACTACCGTTATAAGATCTGCAAACAATTGTTAACAATACGTAGGCGTTTAATAAGCAATATTAAGGCAAGTAAGTTTGAACGTAGTTTTCCACATGTCAAAATAATAAACAAGATAAGTTTATGTGCCACAATAGTTTATATGCGATATCTTTATATGTCTGTAGTTAACATAAGATATATTATAGGAAGTAGCCAAGGTGGGACCTTTTTGTTGTTTTTCGCTGTTTTGTGGGCTATTTTGAATTGAATTTAATTATGTTTTTGCGTAGTTTGTCTTCTTCGGCAGCATTGCGAATTGAATTAAATTGGTTTGTTGCTGTGTTTGTTGCTATTTCTATTTCTCTTTTCTTGACTCCTACTTGAACGTCTGATGTCCTGATTTTAATGATTTTACCGTTAACTAATGCATCTGCCAGTATCTTTCTGCCTTCACGCAAAATTCGGCCAAAACTCGGCCTAGATATGCCCATAAAATTGGCTCCTTCGGTCTGATCGTATCCTTGGAAATCGCTTAATTTTATTGCCTCAAAATGGTCGATTTTTAACTCAATTTCATCCGGACGTCCAGGTTTTCCTCTTGGGCTAAATTGCTCGATTTTTGGCATTTCTTGTATAAACCTGACTTTTTTTGTTCGGCCACGTTTCATGTTTTCTCCTAATATTTGTAACGTTTCAGTGAGCACATGCTCAAATAAAACCCGACATTTAATATGAGCATATGCTCATTATAAGTGCGTATTTGGAATAAGGCAAATAAAATTTTAAAATTATTTATGTTTACAAGGATTGAGTTTTGAAGTATTCAACTGTTTTTTTAAGCCCTTCTTCAAAACGGACTAATGGCTTGTAGCCTAATGATTTCTTTATACTGGAAATATCAGCTTCTGTTCGGTAAATATCGCCATATCTTGGGGCTAGGAATTTTGGTTTTACATTTTTTCCCATGATTCTATTTAATGTTTTAGAGACTTCTAAAACTGTGTGCTCTTCTCCGCAAGCAACATTAAATATGCCAAATTTAATATTTGGCTTAGTTGCGGCTAAGATATTAGCGGAAATTACGTTTTCAACGTAAGTAAAATCCCGCGATTGATAACCATCTCCAAAAATTGGCGGAGGTTCATTCTTTATTATTGATTTAATAAATTTAGGGATAACTACAGCATATTGATCATCTAGCGCCTGTTTGGGGCCGAAAATATTGAAATACCTTAGGCATACGACTTCTATTTTTTCGTTAATTGAAAAAATTCTACAGTATTGTTCTCCGGCCAATTTTGTTAAAGCGTACGGTGAAATAAATTGTGGCTTAGCATCTTCTTTAATCGGAAATGACTTCTGATCACCGTAAATTGAGCTTGAAGATGAGAAAACTAGGCGCTTAATATTAGCCTTAGCCGCTGCTTGGAGCATTGTTAAAACCCCGTTTATATTAACGTCATTATAGTCTTGTGGGCAGGAAAATGACCGTGGTACAGAGCGTAATGCCGCTAATAATAAGACATAATCCATGCCCTGGCAGGATTTTTCACAGGCCTTTTTATCTCTAATATCGCCTTTAATGAGTTCGTATTTGCTTTTGCCTAGTTTTTTAGCAAATTCAAGGTTGCTTTCTTTGCCGGAAAAGAAATTATCTAAAACCCGGACAAAATGCCCTTTATTAATCAGGCTCTCAACAATATTCGAACCAATAAATCCTGCGCCTCCGGCAACTAAAAATTTACTCATTTATTTTCTTTCGATTTATTAATGGGCTGGCAATAATTTTATCTTTTGTAATCGTCTTCCAGGCGGATAATGTCATCTTCTCCCAGATACTTGCCGCAAGCAACTTCAATGAAAACAAGTTTATCTTTTCCGATATTTTTTATCCGATGAGTTGAGCCTAATGGCACATCAATAACTGACCCGGGTTTAACTTTGATATTCTTTTTACCTATTGTAACTAGGGCCTTTCCGCTGACAATATTCCATTTTTCCGAACGATGCTCGTGTTTTTGTAAGCTCAGGCGAGAATTAGGTTTTACTTCGACCCTTTTTACCCAGACATTATTTTCTTCGAATAATTTTATATAATGCCCCCAAGGCCTTTCATAAAAGTTTAATTTTACAGTAGTGCCGCTCATTTAATTTGCCTTTGTCTTGCGTTTAAGATTAGAGTTGATTTATCTTGATCT
>JAKLDK010000136.1 GCA_022703565.1 Candidatus Omnitrophota bacterium | reverse complement strand
TTCGATTATTGTAAAGATATCGGCCATTGCCTGGCAAGGATGGCATAAATCCGACAGTCCGTTAATAACCGGAATATCGGCATTCTTTGTTAGCTCAATCAAGTCTTCATGGGTGTTCGTCCGTGCGACAATTCCGTCGAGATAGCGTGAAAGTGTTTTTGCAACATCAACGGCTGATTTGCGCACTCCCAAATTAATTTCATTCGGACCCAAATAAATACAATTGGCACCCAGCTGATTTATTCCCACCTCAAATGAAACTCTTGTCCGGTTTGAGGGTTTTTGGAATAAAAGCCCGATATTCTGCCCTTTTAAATGATCGCTTGAGCGTTTTTTGTACTGCTTGAGCTGTTTCGTTGAATCAATCAGATGATTTATTTCGCTTGTCGATAAACTACTTACTCCAATTAAATCTCTTTTCATGTCTTACCCTTTTTTAAATTGTTTAGAGATTTCTCTAAAATGTATAAAGCTTTATCCGCTTGTTTTTTTGTAACATTTAAAGCCGGCATAAAACGTAAAACCTTATCGTGCGTACAATTTATAATAAGCCCGTTACGCAAACATTCTTCAAATACAGTTTTGCCGGGCATATTTAATTCAATCCCAATCATTAAGCCTAAACCGCGGACTTCAGTTATACAACCAAACTTCTTTTGTAATTCTTTAAGCTTGAGCAAAATGTATTCGCCCATTTTTTTTGCATTGCTAAGCATTTTCTCAGAATAGATTGCTTTAAAAGCTCCTAAAGAAGCTTTGCAAATTAAAGGGCTTCCGCCAAATGTCGAGGCATGCATTCCCGGTTTCAATACGTCGGTATATTTGTCTTTTACAACCAAGGCTCCAATCGGCAACCCTCCGCCTAAGGCCTTGGCCAAAACCATTAAATCTGGTTCTACCCCGTAATTTTTATAGGCGAATATTTCTCCTGTCCGCCCCATTCCTGTTTGAACTTCGTCGAAAATTAACAAAATATTCTTTTCATCGCATAATTTACGTAATTCTTTTACATATTCTTTCCCGGCGATATTTATTCCGCCCTCGCCTTGAACCAATTCGAGCATAATTGCGATTGTTTTATCTGTAATCGCGCCTTTGACGGCATTAATATCATTAAAATTAACTGATTTAAAGCCGGGGACAAGCGGATGAAAACCTTGCTGATATTTTTCCTGTCCAGTCGCTGTTAAAGCCGCCATTGTCCGGCCGTGAAAAGAATCTTTCATTGTAATTATTTCAAAGCGATCATTTTTCCCATAAGCCCGGGATAATTTTATGGCGGCTTCTACTCCTTCAGCGCCGCTATTACAGAAAAAAACTTTTCCTTTAAAAGAGTTACGGATAATCTCTTTAGCCAATTTGGCTTGATTCAGGTGGTAAAAATTATTCGGAATATGAATAAGTTTCGTTATTTGATCCCGCACAGCGGAAACGACCTTAACATGGCAGTGCCCGAAATTATTAACGCCCCAGCCCGGAAAAAAATCCAGGTATTCCCGACCGTCGATATCGATTAATTTCATACCTTTTCCCTTAACAAATATAACCGGCTGGCGGGTATAAGTGTTTAGGATAAAGTCATTATAACTTTGTAAAATTTCTTCTTTTTTCATCCCTTTAAAATTTGCGTTCCGATACCTTTATTGGTAAAGAACTCCAGTAATAAGCTGTGCGATATACGCGCATCGACAATGTGTGTTTTTTTAACTCCAAGATTTAAGGCTTCAACACATGAATTAACTTTAGGGATCATTCCTCCGTCAATAACGTTTAATTTAATTAAGTCGTCAATTTCAGATATTGTTAAGGTTGAAATCAAAGATTCCGGATCTTTCGGGTTACGCATAACGCCCTGAACGTTAGTGAGCAGAACTAATTTTTCCGCCTGCATTGTTGCCGCGATTGCGCTTGCGACCTCATCGGCGTTAACGTTATGCGTCTGTTTCGCGACCGATACGCCCAAAGGCGAAACAACCGTAATGTTGCCCATCTTTATATGCTCATCCAAAACTTCTTTATTGATTTCTGTAATTGTCCCGACAAAACCTAAATCTTTTTCAGATTTCTTCTTTTTTACATGGACAATATTTTCGTTTCCTTTAAGCCCCGTGACATCGCCTTTTAAGGCTTTTATTTCCTCGACAATCATTCCATTAAGTTTGTCTAATTCTTCCTTAACGATTTTTAATGTTTCGGCGTCGGTAACTCTTATGCCTTCGTGAAATTCTGCCTTTAGCCCAGATTCTTTTAAACGGGAATTAATATGCTGTCCGCCGCCATGAACTAAAATAGTGCGTATGCCGACATAACTTAAGAAAACAATATCTTCAAAAATATTCTTTCGGATCGTGGCGTTATCCAGGATGCTTCCGCCGTATTTTATAACGAAAACTTTTTTACGAAAGTCGTGAATATAAGGAATCGCTTCGATTAAAACACTGGCTTTCTTTATAATTTCTTCCATTTAAAGGCTCTCTTTCATCGGTTCAATTGTACTCAGCATTAATGCGAACGTATTCGTAGGATAAATCACAGGTGTAAGCAACCGCTCTTTCCCGCCCGATACCTAAATTCACATCAATTTTGATCTCTTTTTCTTTAAGCGGACTAAAATTAATTTTTAAATTCTTATCATTGACCTGCGGTATCCCTAACGTCCCAACCGCCTGGGCGACACGCCCCCAATTAGGATTCTCGCCGAAAATCGCAGTCTTAACTAAAATCGAATTTGCAATAACTTTAGCGGCTTTTTTTGCCTGAATTTTATTTCCCGCTCCGTGAATATTTACTTCAATAAACTTAGTCGCGCCTTCACCGTCTAAAATAAGTTGTTTGGCTAAGTTAAGGCAAACTGTTTTTAACGCGTTAACAAAAATATTAAAATCTTTATTCGCGGAGTTTATCGCTTTATTCTGTGCTAAACCATTGGCCATAACCGCGACCATATCGTTTGTACTCATACAGCCGTCGATAGTAATGCAATTAAAAGAGGTATCAACTGCCTCTTTAAGCGCTTTTTTAAGCATGGCTGCGCTGATATTGGCATCGGTTGTAATAAACGAAAGCATCGTTGCCATGTTCGGTTCAATCATGCCGCAGCCCTTAGCGCAGGCGCCGATTGAAATTTTCTTGCCCTGAAGCGTGAACTCAACTGCCAGCTCTTTCGGTTTAATATCCGTCGTCATTATTCCGCGTGCCGCTTTATGCCCGTGAGCCGGAGAAACTCCTAAATCTTTTACTAATTCTTTTGCGCCATTAATGATTTTATCAATCGGCAGTTGTTTGCCGATAATTCCGGTTGAGCTTACAATCACATCGTTTTTATTTATATCAAGCAATTTTGCCGCCGCCTCCGCCATTTTTTCGGCATTCTTAACGCCTTCTTTTTTGGTGAAACAATTGGCATTGCCGCTATTAACAAAAAAAGCTTGAGCGCGGTTATCTTTAATATGTTTTTGGCTGACCAGAACCGGTGCGGCTTTAACTGAATTTGTTGTAAAAACACAAGCCGCAACTGCACGGACATTGGATAAAATCAAACTCAAATCGAGTTTACCGGAACGTTTTATCCCGCAGTAAATTCCACTGGCTTTAAATCCTTTAGGTTTTGTTACTCCGCCTTTGACTGTTTTCATAATAAATCCTTTTTGCGCTTCCTTTTATTCTCTGATCACTGACTACTAACCACTGATCTCTTTTTAAAGCAACCCCTCTGTCTCTTTAAATCCTTTAACGATATTCATATTC
>JAKLDK010000135.1 GCA_022703565.1 Candidatus Omnitrophota bacterium | reverse complement strand
ATCTTCTTAGTCGTACTTTGCAAAACCGAGTCATGTTGCTCATCATTTACTAACCCTTGAGAAGAATTATATGCGGAACCTTCTAACATCCCGTTATTGTTCTTAGTCGCAAAGAAATAATTCCTCGCCATAGCCAAAAACATTAAACATATTATTGACATTACAACAACTAATCCGATTATAGAAACAAAACCTTTTTTATCCATATAATAAGCATTATATTGTCACTAAATATAGGTGTCAATTTAACTTTAGTTTAGTTGCCTATAATAATTTTATACTAATCTGGCAAAAACAATAATTAAACCGAGATTTTGTGTTAGAAACATTTCCTCGGATAGAATTACTGAAAGAAAATGTTCTAGAAAAATCGGACGCTTTCCTTAATGTCCTATTCGAGAAAAGCGGTGTTTCGTCCAATTTACATTTTCTCATAAGAAACTTGGATTAAAGTCGGATTATAGCATTATTTAAGAAATTGACAATGCTTGGATAGATTTTGTCTTTTTTATATCTTCAACAAAACTGACTATCTTCTCATCTAAAATAACGTGCCTTTTGTCTATCGGTTTTCTTAAAACAAGCCCGGGTAAACTTCGGCAACGGCTTAAAGCGACATAAAGCTGTCCATGGACGAACGTCCCTCGGCCCACATCTAATACAACCCGGGAGAAGGTCTGTCCTTGGCTTTTATGAATAGTAACCGCCCAAGCTAATTTCAAAGGAAATTGAGTAAAAGATCCAACAGTTTCCGTCTCAATTGTTTTTGAATCATCATTGTAAGAAAAACGAAACATCTCCCAAGTAAAAGGCAGCATTTCGACTCTCTTCCCGTCGGATAATTCCACATGGACGATGGCCGAGTCATCCTCTTCGGTTACACCCATCACTTTTCCTATAGTCCCGTTAATCCAGCGGCCCTGAGGGTCATTATTAAGCAACATTACTTGCGATTTAAATTTTATTACTAATTCCTTAGGGGTTGGTAATTCCTTTGATTCAAAATCCCCGGAAGTTATTCCGGTAAACCTATATTCTCTTGTTTTAAGCGAACTTAACTTTTCAATATTAATCTTTTCCGCCATATCATTGGTCGTAGTCAAATAAATAAACAACTCATCTTCTAAAGGTTCAAAATCATAGACAAACCTCCGATTTAAGGCAGTCAAATGTTTATTTTCCAGCTTATTATTTCTAACGGCATTTAAAATTTCGATGAAATCATCATCTTTCTGCCGATAGATAACATTAAGTTCCAAATATCTTAAATCTAAAGATTTGAAAGAAACCGCATCAAAGAAATAGGGGCTTTTATAGTGGCTTTGAAATATTTCTGCATCATTCCTAGTAACAACCGGAGGCAATTGATATAAATCCCCAAAAAATATCATTTGTATCCCGCCAAACGGCATACCCGTCTTTCGGCCGTATATTTTAAGCAAAGAATCAATGCAGTCCAGCAAATCCGAACGTACCATTGATACTTCATCAATAATAATGGCATCAATTGCTTTCAGAATCTTCTTCTTTTTCTTTGTTAATTTAATCTTATCGACATTTGAGGTCGTTATATCAGGCTTAAACCCAAAAAAGGAATGAATTGTTTGGCCCTTAATATTTAAAGCCGCAACTCCCGTCGGTGCTAGTAAAACCACATTTTTGAGAGTATTTTCTTTAAAATATTGTAAAAGGGTAGATTTACCGGTACCAGCTTCCCCGGTTACAAAAATATTGTTTTGAGTATTCTCAAGCAATTCATAAGCTTTTATAAATTGCGCGGAAAAATCAAATTGTACGTGGTTCGGCATAAAATTGTGGGGAATTAGATTGGTTAATTAACAGGTAACGCGATTTCAAATGTGGTGCCTTCATTTATTACACTATTAACGGCAATACAGCCATTATGTCTTTTTATTATCCCATAAGAAATGGATAATCCTAATCCGGTGCCGGGTGTTGTTTCATTGCCGCCATATAAAACACTTTTCGTAGTCACAAAAGGCTCAAATATCTTTTCCTTAACCTCTTCTGGAATACCACTACCGGTATCGGAAACCTTAATCAAAACTATAGTTTTACTCCCTGAAGGAATTCTATCTTTAACAAAACCACTGCAAGAACTTAAAGCCTTTTCCTCAACACTAACCGTTAATATTTTCTTCGCAGATTTCGGCATCGCTTCAATCGCATTTTTAAACAGGTTTATAAAAACCTGCGAAAGTTGATTAGGATAACATTTTATCCTAGGGACTTGATTAAAATTACCTTTTACCTCAACGTGAGCATCTTCGATCATTTTTTTCATCAAAAGAAAGACCTTGGCAATAATTTCTTTAATATCAGCTTCTGTCATTCCTTGCGATTCTTTATCGCCTTTAGAAAAACTTAATAAACTCTTAACAATGTCTTTGCCGCGCTCGACTAATTCCTGAATAATCGCAATGGTTTCATGCAAATCTTTTATATCATCACTTTTTAATGCCAGCTTGGCATGCCCAGCCATCATTGTTAACATATTATTAAATTCGTGGGATACTCCGGCCGCCAAAGAACCAACCGCTGACATTTTCGCGCTTTCAACCAAGGCGGATTGGGCCAATGTTAACTTTTCATTAATTTCTTTTAACTCATCATGATATTGCTTGATTCTTAAATGAGCTTCAATCCGGGCAATTGCTTCACTTGAGTTAAAAGGCTTGGTTATATAATCTGCCGCCCCAAGCTGGAATCCTTTAATTTTTTCCTCAGTTCTATCCAGCCCGGTAATCAGTAAGATTGGAATATTTTTAAGCCGTGCATCTTTCTTAACTCGCTCGCAAACCTCAAACCCAGAAATACCCGGCATCATAACATCCAACATAATTATATCGGGAATAGCGTTTTGCAAGAAACTTAATGCGTCTTCGCCATTTGATACTGTTTTGATTTGATACTCAGGGCGTGTGTTACTTATAACCTTACACAAGAGGGTGAGGTTTAGGTTATCATCATCAACAATTAATATTTGGGGTGCTTTCTTAGCCAAAATTCAGCTATTCCTCTCCTAAAGCCTTTTTCACCGCCGATAGAACACGGTCATTCTCGAATGGTTTGACAATATAATCAGTCGCACCTAAACGAATAGCCTTCATTAAACTTTCACGTTGATCAACCGCGGTAACCATAACAACTCTAGCATTTTTATCGAACTCCAAAATCTTTTCCAAGGCCTCAATCCCGTCCATCTCCGGCATAACAATATCCATTGTAACTAAGTCCGGCTTTAGTTCCTTATAAGCCATTAAAGCTTCTTTACCGTTACTGCATTCTTTAACAACATCATATCCATTATAAAGAAGGATATCTTTAATCATTAGCCTGATTATCGGCGCATCATCAGTTACAATTATCTTTTTAGCCATAAATCACCTCTTTTTTTTACATGGTACTGACAATATAAGTTAGTATCTTCTCGGCATCTCCCGTCGGCAAGATAAACATCCGGCAACGGATGTTAGTCGCCACTACCTGAAAAGTGCTTTCAATAATTAAAATATCGTTCGTATCCATTGCGGCATTTATTATATATTCCTGAAAAATTATGCTGGCGAAATCGTTAACAACCGTTGGCGGAGAAGGTTTCATCGAGATTTGAAAATCAGTCGCAAATACATTCGTTATAGCGCTGGCAATAATATTTCCCAACTCCTGGACAGCACTCTGGGCATAGACATTAAATTGTTTTGTCGTACCGATTTCTTTTCTCAAAATCATATCTGTTAAAATAAGGCTGTCCTCGATATTGACATAAAATAAAAACTTAAAGGGAGCATCGCCTACAAGATCAATAAAAGCGCCAACA
>JAKLDK010000134.1 GCA_022703565.1 Candidatus Omnitrophota bacterium | reverse complement strand
GAATAATGCGCTTGCAGCCGAATATCACATCTATTGTTCCGGCGGATGCCAAGCAAGCTGAAAATGCGCTTTTAAAGACGTGGAATAATCCTAATCCGATTTATTACCGTTTGAGCAAAGGGACAAATAAGTCAATTGCAAATTTAAACGGAGCGTTTGATTTAGGAGAAATAAACCAGATTTCTACGGGTAATGATTTGGTTTTTATCAGTATGGGTGGGATTGTTGAAGAGGTTGAAAAAGCGGCTGAAATATTATCAAAAAAAGGAATAAAAAGCTCAATACTAATAGTCTCAAGCTTTAATCCTTCCCCGGTTAATGATTTAATAAATATATTACCGAAGTATAAATTGGCTATTACCGTTGAGGCCCATTATGCTGTCGGCGGGTTGGGGTCAATGGTTAGCGAAGTAGTTGCTGAAAATAAAATTCCCTGCAGGGTGATTCGCTCCGGGATAAAAGGTGTTGTGGATGACATAACCGGCAGCCGGGAGTTTATGAATAGTCGTTTTGGTATTAGTGCCGATAAAATAGTTGAAACGGCATTGCAATATTTAAAATAAGGAATTAAATGTTAGTTGAGACAAAATGTTTATTCTGCGGGGAATCGGAAGACAAAGTCCTGTATCGCGAGAAGCTTGATGAAAAAAGTTTCACCAGTTTTGCTTATAGCGCTAGACGAAAAAGAGAAAGACAGCATTACAAAATAGTCCGTTGTAAGAAATGTTCCTTAGTCAGGTCATCGCCGATAATAAGCGAAGAGGAAATTAATTCCCTTTACAAGGAAAGCAAATTTATATTTTCAGAAGAAGAAAAGTTCGTCGCTAATACGTATTCTGATTTGCTTAAAGAATTAATCAAAAAGTATCAATTAAGAATTAATAGTTTAATTGAGGTCGGTTGCAGTAACGGATTTTTCTTAAACAAGGCTTTGGCTTTAGGAATAAAAGATGTGACCGGGTTTGAGCCTAGCCGTGATTGCCTTAATTTTGCCAGTTCCGAAATTAAATCGAGAATTATAAACGATATTTTTAAGCCGGAATTAGTCGGAAACAGAAAATTTGATTTGGCCTGCAGTTTTCATGTGTTTGACCATTTGCGCAACCCTAAAGATGCCCTTAAATCATTCAAGCCGATATTAAATAAAAACGGTTATGTTTTAATTGTTTGCCATGATGTTGAGAGCTGGTCGGCAAAAATATTTGGTGATTTTAGCCCAATATTTGACGTCGAGCATATATATTTATTCTCCAAGAAAACAATGTCTAAGTTATTTGAAGATACGGGGTTTAAAGTATTAGAAGCGGGTGCTCTAACTAATACTTATCCTTTAGGATATTGGCTCCGGATGTTGGCCGGAGTTAATAAATGCGTTGATTTTATTCCGGATTTCATTAAGAATATTCCGGTTACAATTAAGCCGGGCAATTTATATGTTTTGGGTAAATTAGGAGACTGATATGCTAACTGATAAATTTATTTCTATTGTTGTTGTTTGCTATCGCGATGAAGGTAGTGTCCATGAATTATTAAAACGCCTGAACAAAACAATGGAAAAAATTACGCCCAACTGGGAAGTTATTTATGTTAATGATGACAGCCCCGACCGGGCCGAGGATGTTTTATTGAAGGAAGCTGAAACTAACAAACGTCTTACTGTTATTTCTCACGCTAGGAATTTTGGCGCGCAAGTTGCCTTTACAACCGGCATGCGTCAAGCCAAAGGGGATGCGGTTGTAATTATGGACGGAGATTTACAAGACCCGCCGGAACTTATTGAGGAATTTGTTAAGAAATGGCTTGAAGGAAACAAGGTTGTGTATGGCATTAGAGGAAAACGGCATGAAACATTAGTGAGAAATGTGGGTTATAAATTATTTTATAAAATTTTCAAAAAGATATCATACATAAGCATTCCTTTGGATGCGGGAGAGTTTTCTTTAATGGACAGGGTTGTTGTTAATGTGACTTTAGCTTGTCCGGAAAATGACCGTTTAATACGTGGCTTAAGAGCTTATGCTGGTTTTAAACAAACGGGGATTGAGTTTGAACGGCCGCAGCGTTTTGCCGGTACGTCGAATCGAAGCATATTGGCTTATTTCATGTGGGCATATAAATCATTTGTTTCATATTCTTTTTTCCCTCTTCGAATTATAACCATGATTGCTTTTTTTATGTTTATTGCAACTGTATTATTGTTAATCGCGCATTTGATTGTATATTTTATTGGCAAGGAAACGCCGAAAGGGTATATGACTTTGTTAACCCTTACTTTAGGTATTGGCTCAATTAATATGTTTTCACTGGGTGTGATCGGCGAATATTTAGGCCGGCTTTTTGTCGAAATAAAAAATAGGCCGCAGCCGATTATTAGGACATTAGTTAATGACCACCGGGAACAACCTCGGCAGTGGTTAGGAATAAATGATATTGATGAGAAAAGTTTATGAGTATTACTAAGGAAAATTTTATGCCGCCATCAAATCTGCCTCCGCAAAAAGGTTGTTTAGGAAAAATCTTTTTTGGATTGCGGGTTTTTGCTGATTTGCCGATTGCCTCAGTTTTGTTTTATTTGAAGCCTTGGTTAAAATCGCAGAAAGGAAAGATTTTGGAAGTAGGTTGTGGGGCGCAGCCTTATCGACATATGCTAAATGCGGATTGCGTGTATACCGGGTTGGATTGGGTTGGAGCCCAAAGCAATTTTAAATATAAAGTCCCGGATACGATTTATTATGACGGGAAGAAATTTCCTTATGGTGATAATTCTTTTGATGCGGTTTTGCATACTGAAGTGTTAGAGCATATTTGGGATTATAAGGAATTCTTGTCGGAATGTTTACGGGTTTTAAAAAAAGACGGTAAAATGTTTTTTGCGATTCCTTTTTCAGTTCGATACCATTATATTCCGCACGATTTCTGGCGGTTTACTCCGGCGGCTTTAGAGCGGATATTGAAAGAAGCTGGTTTTAGAGAAATTATAATTAAATCCCGTGGATCGGATATAACAGTATTGATGTATAAGTTTATTAGCCTGGTTTATCGCTGGTTATTTTCTCGGACATTAATGATTGTTTTGGGCGCGATACTCTTGCCGTTTGTTTTGTTGCCTTTGATTATAGCGCATTGTTCAATAGGTTTTAATGTTGGTTCCTGTGATGATTGTATTGGCTATGTTGTTAACGCTCGGAAATAAAAATTTAACAACTTTTTAAGACAAGGTTCTTTATTAATATAAATATGCGTCCCAAGGCCCATGTGGTTACCTCTGTTATTTTTTTCTTGCCGGTCTATATGTTTACAAATTCGATTATTATGTCGTTTTTGTTTTGCCTTACGCAAGTTTTAGTTGATATTGATCATGTTTTTGACTATTTATTTTTTAGTAAAAAACCTTATAGCTTAAAAAAGTTCTTTCAAAAAGGCAATCCTTTGACTTGGTCAAACGTTGTATTCTTTTTCCACTCTTGGGAATGGGTTGCGATTCTATTTGGTTTTTGTTTAAATACTAAGAATATATTTGCCTGGGCGGTATTTGGCGGGTATTTCCTCCATATGGCAGCTGATGAAGTTATAAATAGAATTACTTATAAAATACTTAAAATAGATAAATTTTATTATTTCTTTATTTTTCGTTGTATCAATAATTTTAATATTGATCGCATTTGCCACGACAGAAATGCGTTCTTAGAATCGATGAGGAATGAATAATCTCTTAACTATTGCTGATTTAGGTTTTAATATTCTTAGGGCGAATCTTACCCGAAGAAGGCAGCCAATCTTTTTAAGCCTCTTTATAACCAATAGGTGCAACCTACGTTGTAAGTATTGCTTTGTTGTTGATCCTAAAGTTCCGCAGGATATTTTGAAGATGGAATATTCAAAAGAAGAAGCGATTAAAATAATTGATGAATTTTATTCTATGGGA
>JAKLDK010000133.1 GCA_022703565.1 Candidatus Omnitrophota bacterium | reverse complement strand
GGGCCAAGAGCTCTAAAAAAGGCGGTATTCTGGAAATAGGAGTTGATTCTTTACCTAAACTTCCGCGCGACGCAACTGACCGGAACAGGACATCTCCTTTTGCGTTTACCGGGGCAAAGTTTGAGTTTAGAGCTGCGGGGTCAAGCATGAGTTTAGCCGGCCCGAATATCGTTTTAAACACAATCGTAGCTGAAGTGTTAGATGAGGTTTGTTCAAAACTCGAAGCTGATAAAAAAGCTAAGAAAGATTTTAACGTATCAATTCAAAATTTATTACAAGATATAATTAAGAACCATAAGAGAGTTATTTTTAATGGTGATAATTATACTGAAGAATGGGTTAAAGAAGCTAAAAAAAGAGGATTGCCTAATTTAAAAACAACTCCAGAGGCTTTAGAAGCGCTAAGAACTCCGGAAGCAATAAAGTTGTTTGAAAAACATCAAGTATTAACGAAGACAGAGTTATTGTCGCGTTATACAGTTTATATGGAAACTTATGATACTATCCTTGATTATGAGGGTAAATTAGCTTCCGATATGGCTCGTACTATGTTTATTCCGACGGCAATATCTTATCAAAAAGAATTAGCCAAAAGCATCAATGCAGTTGAAGGGATTAATAAAACCAAATCAACCGGTTCCAGAAAATTGCTTAAAGAGGTTACAAGGTTGACAGAAAAAGCAATGGAACAAGTGGAATCCTTAGAAGCCGTTGTTGCAAAAAAAGATGTAAAGAAAATAAAGGTCGGTATGGAAGAGTTACGGGAAACTGTAGATACTCTTGAAGGTTTAATGCCGGAAGAATTATGGCCAGTTCCGACTTATGCCGAAATGTTGTTCATGCTTTAATATGTAATAAACCAGCTTGGGACGGTTTAGAGGGAAGTGGTTATGAATATGACTGCTTTCCTCTAAGCTGTATACAAGGCATAAATGATATTATTTATAAAACATATTTCTATCGAAGGATCGTCGTTATTAGGCAAGTTTTTTAGAGATAAAGGCCTTGATGTCGCTGAAATTGATTTGTCTTTGGGCGATGAAATCCCAAAGAATACTGACAATCTTGATGCAGTTATTAGCTTAGGCGGGCCGATGAATGTTTACGAGGAAGATAAGCATCCTTTTTTATTAAAAGAAAATAAATTTATTCAAAAAGTTGTTAAAGAAGAAGTGCCTTTTTTAGGAATATGTTTGGGCTCGCAGTTATTGGCCAAGGCTTGTAAGGCCAAGGTTGTGAAATCTCCGACGAAAGAAATCGGGTTTTACAAGTTATTTCTAACGAATGATGGTTTGGCTGATCCGTTATTTAAAGATTTAAGAGAGAATTTCGATGTTTTTCAGTGGCATGAAGATATGTTTGAAATTCCTAAGGATGGAAAATTATTAGCCCAATCACAATTTTGTCATAATCAGGCTTTTCGTCTCGGAAAGAATGCTTATGGCGTGCAATTTCACCTCGAAGTGGAGGATAAAGATATCGCTTTATGGGCCAATTCATATTGGCAGGAAAAAGACGATAAAAAAGAAAAGTTGGAAGAAATATTGCAAGGATATAAGAAAATAAATAAAATGTTTTCTCAAAATTCTACGAGAATATTTGAGAATTTTTATCAAATTATAAAAGAAACAAAAAAACAAGTATGTTAAAGAAACACGGATATCCAGATAAAATAGGGCTGTATGACCCTGCGAATGAGCATGATAGCTGCGGGGTAGGTTTTGTTGTCAATATCGATGGGCATAAATCCCATGACATTATTACTAAGGGAATTGATGTTTTAGTTAATCTTTTGCACCGCGGTGCTACTGGTGGTGATAACAAAACAGGCGATGGTGCTGGTATGCTCGTGCAAATGCCCGATAAGTTCTTCCGTCGGATTTCCAAGGAGATTAAAATCAATTTACCGGAGTTAGGAAAATATGGCGTCGGAATGGTGTTTCTGCCTAAAGATAATAGATTAAAGGAAAGATGCCGTAAGATTATTGAGGAGGTTGTTTTATCCGAAGGCCTTAAAATTTTAGGATGGCGGGTTGTCCCTTTTGATGATTCTGATTTAGGCGAAATATCACGTGATGCCCAGCCGGCTGTTGAACAAATATTTATTACTGCTGAAAAGCTTAAAGAAAACGCATTAGAGCGTAAGTTATATATCGCAAGGCGACAAATTGAGAAGAGAATTGAAGAAACAATGCGTTTAGGCGACAGTTTTTATATCCCGAGTATTTCCTGCCGGACTATTGTGTACAAAGGAATGCTTATGGGGACACAACTTATAAATTATTTTAAAGAACTTGCTGATAAGGATTTTGAGAGCGCCTTAGCTGTTATCCATCAAAGATATAGTACGAATACTTTCCCGTCGTGGAAATTGGCGCATCCGTTTAGGTTCTTAGCTCATAATGGCGAAATTAATACTCTGCGTGGCAATAAAAATCAAATGATTGCGCGGGAAAGTTTCTTGGAATCGGAATTGTTCGGAAATGACATAAAAAAACTCCTTCCGATTATTGATGAAGCCGGTAGCGATTCTGCTTGTTTAGATAATGCTTTAGAATTATTGACTGCTGCTGGCCGAGATATTACTCATTCAATTTTGATGTTAATCCCGCAAGCTTGGGGAGTTAAATATCCGATCGGGCCGGACTTAAGAGGTTTTTTTGAATATCATTCTGGAATGATGGAACCGTGGGACGGACCGGCCGCGGTAGCCTTTACTGATAGCAATGTCGTCGGTGCTTTATTGGATAGAAATGGCCTTCGTCCGGTACGGTATACGATTACTAAAGATAATTTTATGGTTCTTTCCTCCGAAGCTGGTGTTCTGGATTTTGACGCCCAGAATGTAAAAGAAAAAGGCGCTCTTCGCCCGGGTGAAATAATTGTTGTTGATTTGAAGCAAAAAAGAGTAATTAAAGATAAAGAAATAAAAAAATATTATTCACGGAAACAACCTTATCGACGATGGGTTGAGGAAAATAAAATATTATTGCATGGTTTATTTAGCCCGATAAATGATATTGAACCGCATAAAGAAACGCTTTTGTTTAGGCAAAGGCTTTTTGGTTTTACCCGGGAAGATTTAAGGATGGTTTTAAGCCCGATGGCGTCCAGCGGAGATGAGCCGGTTGGCTCGATGGGATGCGACTCAGCTCTAGCGGTATTGTCGGAAAAGCCACAATTGCTTTATATGTATTTTAAGCAACTTTTCGCGCAGATTACTAATCCTCCAATTGATCCTATTCGAGAGCAGCTGGTCATGTCTTTAATGACGTTTATGGGTAATTCTCCGAATATCTTAAAAGAGGTTCCGGAAAACGCACGTTTAATAAAGTTACAACATCCGATTCTGACAAATGAAGATTTGGATAGAATCAAGAAATTGAAAGAAAAGAAATTCAATTCAGTAGAAATAAAAATCGGATTTAAATCCGGGGATGTTAATTGTGGTAAGAATTTAGAAAGTGCATTGAAAGAAACCTTGAACAAGGCTGAAGATGCAATTAAGAATGGTTCAAACATAATCATACTAAGCGATAAGAATTTAGAAAAAGATTTGGTTCCTATTCCCGCACTACTTGCGGTATCAGCTTTAAACCAACATTTAATTAATAGCGGAATCCGCACTTCGTCATCTTTGATTGTTGAAACAGGCGAGGCTCGGGAAGTTCATCATATGGCTTTGCTTCTGGGATTCGGAGCAACTGCTATTAATCCTTACTTAGCTTTTGAAACGATTGCTGACTTGGCAGATAAGGGAATGCTTGATAAGGATATTGCTGTGACTAAGGGGATTGAGAATTATATAAAATCAATTTGTAAAGGGCTTTTAAAAATTATGTCCAAGATGGGCATTTCTACTTTACGCAGTTATCGCAGTGCTAAAATATTTGAAGCGGTTGGTTTAAATAACGAGATAGTAAGCAAATATTTTACCGGTATTTCTTCCAAGGTTGAGGGTATA
>JAKLDK010000132.1 GCA_022703565.1 Candidatus Omnitrophota bacterium | reverse complement strand
CTTAATGACGTAGAGAGTAAAATACCACTCTTCAAAGAAGCCTTAAATAAAAACGATTTGGAGACGATACGAAAGGAAGCTCATAAAATAAAAGGTGGTTCCGCTAATTTGACAGCTATGCCACTGTCGGCAATAGCCAAGGAACTTGAATACGCAGCAAAAGAAAGTAAGCAAGAAGGCATCGACAGCATAATCACAAAGTTCGAAAATGAATTTTACCGCTTTAAAGATTACCTTAAAAATAATCTCGGCTTATAAAAGCAACTACGGCAAGTATTATAATGACAAATTATATTTTTGGGATATAATTAATTTTTTAATATAAAAATATGTGGCATACAAGTCATAAATATTGAATAAAGACACTTCCACAAAGGAGATAAAAATGTCTAAACAACCTGTCAATGAGGGAATAAAGATGGTCCAAAAGAAAGGAAGCGGAGTTTTTCGAAGCGGAGCTCACATGCTTCCTGGCGTATCTTTAATGTTAGCTGAAGGCGTTATGAAATCAATGACGGATTTGAAACGACCCTTTGTCACTATTATAAATTCCTACACCACCCAAATTCCGGGACATGCCCATTTGGAGGTGCTCGGGCACATTGTTAAAGCTGAACTGGAAAAATTAGGAGTAAATGTTTGGTACACTAATGTCGGCGGAGCAATTTGTGACGGAATAGCAATGGGTCATTTCGGCATGAAATATTCGCTGGCATCTCGCGAACTTATTACCGACCAAATCGAAACAATTATCGGAGCGCATCCCTGTGATGCTTGGATTGGAATCGGAAATTGCGATAAAATCGTTCCGGGAATGTACAATGCGATGGCGCGTATTAATATCCCCGCAATTTATGTCAGCGGCGGCCCAATGTTAGCTGGCAGTAGAAATACTGATCTCATTTCGGTCTTTGAAGGTGTTGGAAAATACAGCGTCGGAAAGATGTCACAAAAAGAATTGGAATCAATCACCGAATGTGCTTGCCCGGGATACGGCAGCTGTTCGGGTATGTTTACTGCCAACTCAATGAACTGTATCGGAGAAGTATTGGGATTAGCTTTACCTGGGAACGGAACAATTCCCGCGACGAAAAGAACCCCAGGAAAAGTCCGCCAATTCACAATCAATCCGGAACGAATAAATTTAGTTAAATCTGCGGCAAAGAGATTAATATACTTATTAAAAAACAATATTCGGCCTTTAGATATTTTAACTAGGGATTCTATCGACAATGCTTTTATTCTGGATATGGCCATGGGTGGTTCAAGTAATACTGTTTTGCATGTCTTAGCCCTTGCTCATGAAGCCGGAATCCCATACGATCTTAAACGTCTAAATATGTTGTCAAAATCAACAGCTAATGTTACAAAAATTGCACCTTCCCGGCCAGAAGTTCATTTGGAACATGTGCACAATGTCGGAGGAATGGGAGCAATATTAAGAAGCATTTACGATGGAAAAAACGAGCATTTAAACTTAAAAACAACTACTGTTTACGGCAAATTGGGTGATTATGTCCTTAAATCAAAGAAAGCAGATGGAGATATTATTCGCTCCGTTAAGAATGCCTTTTCTCAAAAAGGAGGACTGACTTTGTTGTTTGGAAATATTGCCCGTCGTGGCTCAGTCGTTAAAACTAGTGGCGTTGAAAAAGACATGCTTAAGTTCAGCGGCCCGGCCATAATCTTTGAATCGCAAGAAGACGCTTTGGCCGGTATCCTAAAAGGCAAAGTAAAAGATGGCTCGGTTGTTGTTATCCGCTACGAAGGCCCTAAAGGCGGCCCGGGCATGCAAGAAATGTTATCGCCCACATCCGCTATAAAAGGTGCCGGAATAAAAGCCGCACTTATTACAGATGGCAGATTTTCTGGAGGGACCAGAGGCCTTTGTATCGGGCATATTGCCCCCGAAGCTGCTGCTCAAGGAGAGATTGCAATATTAAAAAATGGCGACATCATAGACATTGATGTTTATAAACATCAATTAAATGTGCGGCTAACTTCTTCTGAAATAAAAAACAGAATGCTTAAGTTAAAACCATTTAAATCAAAAATCAGAGGCGGCTGGCTAAAAAGATATTTGCATTTTGTTACTAGCGCCGATACCGGAGCGGTATTAAGCAACGAATAATTCGCGAAATTTTATAAAATTTTGTCATATTTATTTGACAAAATATATTTAGCAATTCATACTTATATTTAATAGAAACAATAATGGGGTGTAAAATCAATTTTGCTTTTGCAGCTGTTGTTTTACCCAGCCATTATTATTACATTAATGGATCTTGTCGAAAGGAGAATTCGCTATGGCAAGAGGTAAAGTAAAGTGGTTTAACAATCAAAAAGGCTATGGTTTTATTACTCCAGAGTCTGGACCAGATGTTTTTGTCCATTACTCATCAGTTGCTGGCGATGGGTATAAATCATTAAAAGAAGGCCAAGAGGTTGAATTTGAAATCGAAAAAGGGCCAAAAGGCGAGCACGCCGTAAACGTTACTGCCGTCTAACATATTGTTAACCAAAAAAGCCCGGTAGAAATACTGGGCTTTTTTTATAAATTGACAAAATAAAATAACTTCTGTAATATCCATTATAATTCAAAAATTATTTTTAGGAGGCAAAATGTCTAATTTAACGTCTAACAAACCAAAAAACTGGTCGAAAGAACAAAATGAAGTTTGGCAATGCATCGAAGATCACTGGGATCACTTAATCAATAAAAGAGTTGATAAATTTTCTGCTTATATCCATGAGGACATGGTCGGATACGGGCATGAAAGCCCAATTCCGGTTGATAAACCTTGGCTGGAAAAATGGGTTGGATTCTGGACAAAGTCTACGGATATCGTTATTTGCGAACTCAGGCCCATTGATATTAAATTACATGGCGACATTGCTATCGTTCAATATCTTATTTTTACGATTGAAAAAAATGTTGAGGGCGGGAAAAGAGTAATCCGGCGATATACAATGACATGGAAAAAACAAGAAAAGAAATGGGTTGTGATTGCCAGCCATAATAATCTCATGGATGAAACTTTACGTAAATAACTGTCCAACTTAAGTTTACAAAGGCCTATAATATTTTTTATAGGCCTTTTTGCTTAAAAGCCGTAAAATGGCTTTAAATTAGTTGTAGATAAAATAGTCATTTTAGTATTTGAATGTTAAAACAATTAAAAGTAAAATAAAATTAAATAAAAAATCAAAAAGGAGAGTATCCATGGGGGGGAGAAAACCGTTTGTTTTATTTCTATTTTTTTTATTATCTTTTCAATTAGAAGCACTCGCCAAAACAGAAATCTCAAAAGAAGAACGGCTAGCTTTGATGGACAAGCAAATGAATTGTATCCAACAATCTCTTGACAAAAAAGAGCTCGGCTGGGAAGAAATTTGCTATACCGAAGATAAAAGCAAATATAATACATATACAATGTCGGAAAATGATTTTAATTACTACAACAAGGTTGCGACAGAATACGAATCTGAACTCGGCTATAATCCTCCGCTAAAACAGTTTGATATAAATCTGGAATATTCCGCTATAAAATACATCGAGCCGGGATTGATGAAAGATGAAGGAAATATGTATGGAATCGGCGCGGCGTTTACTTATCGCAGTCAAAACAATGAAAAAATAACTTCGCTCAAAAAGATTATCGGAAATAACGAAAATACGGTTAATGTCTATAAAGTTGAGGGTCGCTTTAGCTATGGATCGGTAGACTATGACGGCTCGGGAACAATAAATGACATCAAAGATTATATTATTGAATTACGTGGAACAGCTGGTTATGACTTTCCAATATTTACAGCTTCTTTGTTAACCCCATATCTTGGCATTGGATATCGGTATTTAAACGATGATAGCGGAGGAATGGAATCATCGCGGACTGGGACTTGGGGATACGAAAGAGAGGCTAATTATTTTTATGCCCCAATCGGTATTGATATTGCGACCAGCTTAAAAAATACTTTTT
>JAKLDK010000131.1 GCA_022703565.1 Candidatus Omnitrophota bacterium | reverse complement strand
TGCATATTATGCGTTACAATAAGGATAGTATAGTCCTTTTTTAACTCTCTAATCAATTCTTCTATTCTGGCAGTCGCTTGCGGGTCTAAAGTTGAGCAAGGCTCATCCATCAAAACAACATCCGGCTTAACCGCAACTACCCGAGCTATACATAATCGCTGTTTTTGCTCTAAAGATATTCGTAATGCCGGCTTTTTTAATTTATCTTTTAATTCGTCCCATAGTAAGACTGATTTTAAACTCTGCTCGACAATAACATCCAAATCGCTTTTTTTCATCGGGGCATGAATTCGCAAACCAAAAACAATGTTTTCATAAATAGACAAAGGAAACGGGTTCGGCCTTTGAAAAACCATTCCGACTTTCTTGCGCAAAGACACTAAGTCCATTTCCGGAGAAATTATATTAGTTCCATCAACCAGTATCTCTCCGGTAGCCCGTACGCCATCAATCAAGTCATTCATACGATTAAATGTTCGTAGCAGCGTCGATTTGCCGCATCCCGAAGGGCCGATAATAGCTGTAATTCTATTTTGCTTAAACGAGGCGTTAATTTTCTTTAGCGCGTGAAAGTCGCTATACCAAAAGTTTAAATTGTTTATTTTTATTTTATCCATTATCCAAAAATACCTCGAATATAGTCATCTGTTCTTTGATCAAATGGAGCGGTAAACATTTTTTGCGTTTTATCGACTTCTATCAATTCTCCGCTCAAGAAAAAAGCAGTCCTGTCGCCAACCCGCGCCGCTTGTTTAACATTGTTCGTAACTAAAACTATGGTGTAATGCTCCTTTAACCTAACCATCGCCTCTTCTACTTTTGCCGTAGATATCGGATCTAACCCGGAGCAAGGCTCATCAAATAAAATTATGTCCGGCTCAACCGCTAAGGTTCTCGCGATACAAAGCCTTTGTTGTTGCCCGCCGGATAATTTAAAGGCAGAAGTACTAAGCCGATCTTTTACTTCATCCCATAAATATGCTTCTTTCAAAGCCTTTTCCGAAATTTCCATAAGCTTGTTTTTATTTTTAATCCCATGCATCCGTGGCCCATAGGCAACATTATCAAATATTGAAAGCGGCAAAGGTAACGGCAGAGCAAAAACCATTCCTACTTTTTTCCGCAACAATTCGACATCAATTTTAGTAATATCCTTACCGTCAATTTCAACCAAACCTTTCATTTTAAAACTAAGCTCTAATTCATTGAGACGGTTGAGCATACGCAAAAAGGTTGTTTTTCCGCTATTTGATGGGCCGATTACAGTTAATATTTCATTAGCCAAGATTTGTATGTTCAAGTTTTTAATCGCCGGGCTATTGCCATACCAAATATTAAGATTTTTTATATTAATCTTCGTCACCATTTCTTTTTCTTCCTCAACTGATAACGAATCACAATCGCAATTAAATTCATAAATAATACAATCGCTAAGAGGACTAAAGCTGTACCATAGCGAATTTTCTCATCCACATTTGGAACTTGTGTCGAGATTACATATAAGTGATATGGCAATGCCATTGCCTGGTCAAAAATCGATTGTGGTAATCGAGGCAAATAAAATGCCGCGACGGTAAAAAGAATCGGAGCGGTTTCACCAGCTGCCCGGCCAAGCCCTAAAATTGTCCCGGTCAAAATCCCAGAAATCGCGTTAGGCAAAACAATATTTCTTATCGTCTGCCATTTACTTGCGCCTAAAGACAAACTAACCTCGCGAAATGAGTATGGAACGCTTTCCAGGGCTTCTCTCGAAGCTGTAATTATTATCGGTAAAATCATAATTCCTAAGGTAAGTGAACCGGAAAGAATTGAAGCCCCAAATTTAAAAAACACGACAAAAAGGGCTAATCCAAAAAGCCCGTACACAACCGAAGGCACACCAGCCAAATTTACAATTGCGAGCTTAATAATCCTGGTCAATAAATTATCTTTGGAGTATTCGCTTAAATAAATCGCGGCGAGCAAACCGATAGGCAAGGCAAAAGCTATTGCTCCGCTGACCAAATAAATTGTTCCAATAATTGCAGGAAATATTCCGCCTGCACGCATTCCCTTCCTTGGAATATCGCTTAAAAACTCCCAATTAATTCCGGGCATACCTTTCTGGATAATTATGACAACAATTATCCCGACCGGAATAACGATTAAAAGCGTCGCCACCAGGAGGAAAAAGAAAGCTATTTTTTGAGTACGATAAGTTTTTTTCATCATTACTTACGTTCCCCATGTAAAAATATATCAGCCGTAACATTAATCGCAAAACTGATTACAAACAAAACGATTCCGACCGCGAAAAGCGCAAAATAATGCTCGCTTCCCACAACCGCCTCGCCCATCTCCGCCGCAATTGTCGCGGTTAAAGTCCTAACCGGCTGTAAAATGCTAGTCGGAATTACCGCCGCATTGCCGGTAATCATCATAACGGCCATTGTTTCTCCTATTACACGCCCAATGCCAAGCATAACTGCCGCTAAAATTCCCGATGAAGATGCTGGAAGCATAACCCGGTAAATTGTCTGCCAATGAGTCGCGCCAAGCGCAAGCGCGCCTTCTTTATATATTTTCGGCACAGAATATAACGCATCCTCGGCAATAGAAACAATAGTCGGCATTGCCATAAAAGCCAGCATGATTGACCCGGAAATTGCCGTTAATCCCGTCGGAAGATGAAAAATACTCTTAACAAAGGGAACAAGCGTAACCATACCCACAAAGCCCAAAACAACACTGGGAATAGCCGCTAAAAGCTCAATACCAGCTTTTAAAAATTCTTTTAACTTTTTTGGAGCAACTTCAGCTATATAGATGGCGCAACCTATACCAATAGGGATTGAAATAATTGCCGCGCCAAGAGTAACCAATAATGACCCTAAAATAAGCGGCTTGATTCCTAATTGCGCCGGTTCGGAAATTGGATACCATTTATTTCCACCTATAAAATCGGGAAAAGAAATAGTTTTAAAGACAGAAAGGCCTTCTTTCATCAAAAAAAGGAAAATCAATACAACGAAAAATATGGAAGCTAACCCGGATAAGAAAATCAATTTCTCAATTATAAATTCTTTTACTTTTCGCATAATTTATTTTGAAACTGGGACAAAATCTGTTTCTTTGACCACTTCCTGCCCTAGAGGAGACAAAGCAAAATCAACAAACTTTTTTATCGCGCCTTCCGGCTCTCCATTTGTATAGATTAAAAGCGGGCGTGAAATCGGATATTTTCCGCTAACGACATTATCAATCGTCGGATACACAAATTCGTCACCTTCTTTTTGCGCCACAGAAATAGCTTTTTGCTTGTCTGATATATAACCCATCCCATAATACCCGATTGCCCCAGGATTAGAGGCAACCTCATCAGCTATCGCCTGTGATGAAGACAGCATCAAAGCTGAAGGCGCAAATTCTTCGGTTGAATTAACATCATTTTTTCTTAAAATATGTTCTTTAAAATATACGTGCGTTCCGGAATTGACTTCCCGCGACAAAATTACGATTTTTAAATCACTCCCTCCGATATCTTTCCAATTGGTAATTTTACCGGTAAAAATATCCGCTAATTGCGAAGCCGTCAACTGGCTCAACGGATTATTCGGATTTACAATAACAGCCAACCCATCCAAAGCAACTTTTATTTCATGGGGATTAACACCTTTGCCTTTAGCTAAATCGATTTCTTTTGATTTTATATTGCGTGAACTCATGGCAATATCACATGTTCCGCTAATTAAACTCGAAAGCCCCGTACCCGAGCCTCCGCCGGTAACAGCAATAAAATCAGCCGGATTATCTTCCATATATTTCTCCGCCCAAGCTTGGGCTAAATTAACCATAGTATCTGAACCCTTTACCTGGACCATTCCCTTGGAAGCGGCAAAACTTACTGAAGCAAAAAACATTACCGAGATTACACCTATTAACTCTTTCCTCATTTTACCTCCTTAGTTTGCAAAAGCGGAATTGTGATTTGACACCTATATGATACATACGAAACTCGTTATGACAAGAAAAATAGAGATAAA
>JAKLDK010000130.1 GCA_022703565.1 Candidatus Omnitrophota bacterium | reverse complement strand
AATTCCAATTCCTAAGAGTGATGCGACTATCAGCCCAATGAATAGAATCAAATTATTGTCCTTTTATTTTAATTAATGATACAAAAATCAATTAATCTTAATATAATACAAATATGTCTAATATCTCTTGTATTTTACTTTCGGCTGGTTTAAGCAGCCGTTTTGGCTCGCCGAAGGCTTTGGCCTTTTTTCCAGCTCCTTATTCCAATAAAAATAAAACAGTTATTGAATACTTGCAAGAGACACTGATTAATTCAAAATTAAGCGAAATAATAATAGTACTGGGCTATCAAAAAGAACTGATATTACCATTCATATTAAAACACAAAAAGGTTAAGGTTGTCTACAACAAAGATTATAATTTTGGACAAACTTCATCGTTCAAAACCGGGCTAAACTCAACCGACAAGAAATCAGAAGCATACATGCTTCTGCCAGTAGATTATCCTTTAATCCAAGAATCGACGATAAACAGTTTAATCGATTATTTCGCGGATAAAAAACCTCTTATTTTAATTCCAACTTATCAAGGCAAAAAAGGCCATCCACCGGTTTTTAGCAATAAGCTACTAGAGGAATTTACCAATTTGGATAATTCGAAAGGATTAAACGAAATCTCGCGCGTTCACAAAAACAGCGTCGAATATTTCGAAACAACAGATAACGGTATTATTCAAAGCTATAATACCAAAGAAGAATTTGAGAATCTCAAGAAATCGATTACTTAAATATAACTACAGTTGCCTTGAAATTTGCCCGGACATAACCATTACCAATCAGGTGTTGAGCCGGAAGTTTTTTCCATACACCCGAACCGTCAGTCTTAATATCAGTTATCGCATCGCCGCCTAAAATAGCCGCTTCTCTTTTCATCTTAGTAATAACATCGTCGATGTTTTGGCGTCTTTCAGCGTTAACTGTTACATAAGCAATAATTTCATGCGGACGGTCAATGGCATCCAAATACACAACATCATTGGCGGTCTTTTTGGAAGGATAATAATCAGCCGAAATATCCTCGGAATTGATATGATAAATACTGCATCCAGCCGCAACAACAACTAAAAGAATTAGCAAAGGAATTATTCTTTTCATTTTTCACACTCCCTTTAATTTTTATTTTGTTTTTCTTTTAAAGCTTTTAAAACCTTATCCGGTGTAAAAGGCAAATCTTTCAATCTTATTCCAACGGCATCATGAATCGCGTTTGCTATAGCTGCTGCGGTTGGCAATAAAGCTGCCTCACCCATTCCCTTCGCCCCAAACGGCCCATTAGGATCATTTGTCTCAACTAAAATCGTCTCAGTCTCCGGAATATCCGTCGAGCGCGGGACCTTATAACCGGAAAAATTGCCGTTAACTAATTTACCATCTTTAAAAATCAAATCTTCAAAGAACGTATAACCTAACCCCATTGTTAGCGCACCTTCGATTTGGCTTTCAACCGAACTGGGATTAATGGCCTTCCCCACATCATGCGCATCCCAAATCTTAATTATCTTAACGATACCGGTATCAACGTCAACTTGAACTTCAGCAATCTGCGCCTCAAAACTATAGCTGCCCGAAACATTTCCTTCGCCGGTCCTGAAATCAACCGGAGTGGTCTTAGGGTTATAACTTCCCCGGCCGATTACCTGCCGGCCATAGCTAAAAGAATAGCAAAGTTCGACCGCTTTTTCAAAGCTTAAAATAAAAGAATTATTTTTCTTGTTTCTTACTTCTTCGGCAACAATATCAATATCGTCGGCATTCAAACTATATTCTTTGGCTACAACTTCTAAAATTTGTTTTTTAGCATCACGGGCGGCCAACAAAGCCGCGTTGCCGGAGATAAAAGTAACACGCGATGCAAAGCTACCAGTATCAAAAGGCGTAATTTCAGTATCGGCTGATTTGCATTTTATTCTTTTAAAATTCACCCCTAATTCTTGCGCGGCAATTTGCGATAAGACTGTATTTGAACCTTGTCCAGTGTCAGCCGCACCGGTAAACAAATAAATCGAGCAGTCCTCTTCTATCTTGACGATTGCACCGGCCGATTCATGCGATTTGTACATCTTTGAGCCCATAACATCAGCGGCAATGCCGATCCCTATTCCGCGATAAATATTTTTTTGCTTATCATATTTTTCATTCCATTTGGCCGCAATAGTTGCCTTTTCAATACATTCCTTAAGCCCATTGCTGGTTAAAATCATTTTATTTGTCGTTACCATATTGGGCCCAGTAATATTCTTAAGCCGGAATTCAACCGGATCCATTCCGATACCGCGAGCTAATAAATCCATATGCGACTCAATAGCGAATCCAGATTGTACCCCGCCGAACCCGCGGATAGCTCCACTTATCGGGGTATTGGTATAAACACGATACCCGGTAATACGCAAATTTTTAATATTATAGACCATAAATATTCTCATTACCGCCGCTGCCATTACCGTCGGGCCGTAACTGCAATACGCCCCGCCGTCGGCAATAACTTCGCCCGTTAAAGCCATAATAGTGCCGTCTTTTTTGACACCGGATTTTAGCTTGTACTGCATCGGATGCTTGCGGCGGGAACAATAAAACTCTTCTTCTCTGGAATAACATATCTTAACCGGTAAACCGCCGCTTTTCTTTGATAACAAACATGCAGCAAAATCCATCGGAAGCATCTCTAATTTACCGCCGAAACCTCCACCGGTAGGCGTTTTGATAACCCGGATGTCATTTAAATCCATCTTCAAACATTTCGCCATTGCCTCTCTGATTTTAAACGGGGCCTGATGCGAAACCCATAAAGTAATTTTATTGGAAAATGTTTCCCATTGCCCAATACAATTATGCACTTCCATGCAGGCATGCACGGCAGATTGGCTGTTAAAAATATCTTCCCTAACGTAATCGGATTCCTTTAAAGCCCTGTCGGAATTGCCAAAATTAACCGGTAAGATTAAAGCAATATTATTCCTGACATGCGAATGAATTTGTGGGGAAGTCGGCTTCATCGCCTCAACAGGGTCAAATACAGCAGGTAGAATTTCATATTTGACATCAATCAATTTTAAAGCTTGATTAGCCGTATCTTCGTCAATTGCCGCAACTGCGCCGATTTCATCTCCGATGTAGCGGACTTTTTCCGACTCCAGCGGAAGCTGGTCAACAGTATGCGGAAAGAAAAATTCGTTAGAACCAAACTTAATATTAAAAGTGTCCTGATGCGTAACAATAGCTTTAACTCCGGGTAATTTTTCTGCTTTTGAGGTATCAATGCTAATAATCCGGGCATGCGGATGCGGGCTCCGAAGCATTTTCCCGACTAACATATTCGGGAATTTCATGTCAAAAGCATATTTACTCTGGCCAGTAACCAAACCAACTCCGTCAATACGCGGAACACTTTTCCCAACAGGATTTAGAAATTCACGATCCATTATTTTTTATTTTTCTTTATTTTTTCGACAGCCAGTTCCACCGCTTCAAATATTTTCTGATAACCGGCGCAACGGCAAATATTTCCGTCCAAAGCTTCTTTTATTTCTTGGCGGCTCGGATTAGGATTTTTATTCAATAACGACTTTGATGATAAAACCATTCCCGGAATACAGAAACCACACTGTACCGCCCCTTTCTCTAAAAATGCTTCTTGTATCGGATGCAGCTTTTCCCCTTCAGATAAGCCTTCAATTGTTGTAATTTCTTTGCCTTCCATATCACAAGCTAAAATCAAGCAAGACAACATCTGTACCCCGTCGATTAATACCGAACAAGCCCCACATTCGGCATCATCACAAGCGGTTTTTGTACCGGTAAAACCCAAGTGATCCCGCAGGATTTCGAGCAGGGTTTCATTACCCTTTAAATCCAGCTCATAAAACTTATTATTAATTCTTAATTTAACCATAACCTTACGAAATTAGCTCATTAAACGTTTTTTTAATACAACTACGGAATAAATCCTTTTTATATTCGCTCGCTTTTACATCATAAATTTTATTGTCTAGATTCTCCGCTAATTTCTCAGACAAATCTCGTTCGAGAATTTTCCCCTCAAGAAAGGATTCCAATTTCTTATCGCGCTGTGAAAAGCTA
>JAKLDK010000013.1 GCA_022703565.1 Candidatus Omnitrophota bacterium | reverse complement strand
CTAATTTTGTTTTTATGCTATTCATATAAAAATCCGGTTAAAGGTGAAGAGGCAGAAGCGCCATCGTTTTTATCGAGTAGTTTCCCTAAATAAGCCATGCGGCCGGCTTTGACTGCCAAAGAAAATGCTTCGGCAATATAAACCGGGTCTTTAGCGGTTGCAACGGCAGTATTGACCAAAACAGCGTCAGCTCCTATTTCCATGGCTTTTGCCGCTTGCGAGGGTGTGCCAATTCCCGCATCAACAATTATCGGTATATTAATTTCTTTAATCAATACTTTTATAAATTCTTCTGCTTTTAGTCCTTGGTTGCTGCCGATAAAAGATCCTAAAGGCATAATAGTTGCGGCTCCGGCCTTAACTAATTCCCGGGCGGCATAAAGGTCCGGAAACATATAAGGAAGGACTACAAATCCTTCTTTGGCTAAGATTTCAGTAGCTTTAATTGTTTCGTTGTTGTCGGGTAAAAGATACTTCGAATCGTTAATAACCTCAATTTTTATCCAATTGCCATAACCGGATTCTTTTGCCAGCCGGGCGATTCTAACGGCTTCTTGTGCATTTCTAGCGCCTGAGGTATTGACCATTAATGTTACGCTGTGCGGGATATATTCCAAGATATTTTCTTCGTGCCGTTCTAAATCAATTCGGCGTAAAGCGACAGTGACAACTTCGGTCTCAGATTTTTTAATACACTCTGAAAGTTCATGCTTGTTTTTAAATTTTCCTGTGCCCAGGAAAAAACGGCTGGTAAAGATTTTACTCGCGATGATAAGCGGCTTATCATCAATGTGAATATCGTCTTGTTTTTTATTTTCCGGCATTTATTAACCGCCTCCGACAAAAGTTACGAGTTCAATTGAATCGTTATTTTTAAGCGAGAAACTTTTCCATGTTTCGGCTTTAACTATTTTCCCATTAACCTCAGCAATTACATGATTGGGGTCTTGGCAGGAATTTTTAATCAATTGAGCCAAATTTATTGGGTTAAGCAATTGTTTTTCTTGTCCGTTTATGATAATCTTCATAGTAATAATAAGATTTCGAATAAAAATAATATTAAATCAATTTAAACGAAAAAGCAAACTAAATAAAATTCTGAGAACAATTAAATGGCGGATTATATTTGCCCCAATTGCAAAATGGTAACGTATGATGAGGAAGCTTTGCTTTGTCATTTCTGCGGCGAGAGTTTACAAAAATCTGGCCAAGGTTTTTTAGGGAGAATTAAATATGATAATAAAAAAATTATTTGGTATTTTACTATTTTCTTGATATTATTATCGCTAATATTATTAGCTATAAAATAAAAATATTGTTATTTTTTGTGTTATTTAGATTTTAATATTATATAATTGATATTGAAACAACCAAAACAATAAAAGAGGAGCGTGAGGTTTAAATGAGCAACAAAGTTTTTGGTTACCAGCTGTTGTTGGATTTGTACGGATGTAAAAAAGGTGTTTGTGATGATCTGTCGTTGTGCTATCAGTTTTTAGATGATATTGTTACTGCTTTAGGTATGGAAAAACAATCGCCGCCTAGTATTTTTAGAAGTGATGCTGTTCGTTTCCCGGACAAAGCCGGACTTTCCGGATGGGCACCCTTAATCGAAAGCTCAATTGTTATTCATACTCTTTCTCCAACAGATTTTATTTCAGTCGATGTTTATTGCTGTAAAAAGTTTGCGAACAAAACAGCCGAAGATATTTGCCGCAAATTCTTTAGGCCGAAGAAAATTGATATGCAATATATAGAGCGCGGTATGGATTATTACAAGGTTGATTCAACTTACCATACCTTAACTGTCAACAAAGCTGTAGTTGAAAGCCCGGAAGTTGTTGTTTGCCAGAAATAAGTTGCTTTCAGCCAGGTTAAGCAGTTATAATCATTGTAGTTTTTGTAAAAGGGAATAACTTGAAATTTAAGCTATTCCCTTTTAAATTTTAATTTAAATCGCCACGCAAAAGACGCTCGCGATGACGCTCAAGTTGTCATTGCGAGTGAGCGTAACGCGAACGCAGCAATCTCGAGTATAAATAATGCCATACACAACCCACGAAATAAAAAGAATAGAAAAGAAGTGGCAAAAGTTTTGGGATGAGAACAAAACTTTTAAAGCGGTCATTTCTAATCAAAAGCCTAAGTATTATGTTCTCGAAATGTTTCCTTATCCATCAGGCAAGATTCATATGGGCCATGTCCGCAATTATACGATCGTTGATGTTATTTCCCGCTTCAAAATGATGCAGGGCTTTAATGTAATGCACCCTATGGGTTATGACGCCTTTGGCCAACCGGCGGAAAATGCGGCAATTAAAAGAAAAATTGATCCCGGTGAATGGACTTACAGTTGTATTGCCCAAATGCGAGATGAATTAAAACAAATGGGATTCTCTTATGATTGGGGCCGGGAATTAGCCACTTGTGACCCCCAATATTATAAATGGAATCAATGGATTTTTATTAAGATGTTTGAACGCGGCTTGGCTTATAAGAAGGCCTCCGCAGTTAATTGGTGTTCGAGCTGTGAAACAACGCTGGCCAATGAAGAAGTTGTTAACGACGCTTGTTGGCGGTGCAAAACACCGGTTATTCAAAAAGATTTGGAACAATGGTATTTAAAGATAACAGATTATAGCGAAAGATTGCTCAATGACTTGAAGGTTTTAGATAAATGGCCGGCTCGTGTTATTGCCATGCAGGAAAATTGGATTGGCAAAAGCTATGGCGTGGACATTTATTTTAAGGAAAAAGAAACCGGCGCAAGAATCGATGTCTTTACGACGAGAGCCGATACTATTTTTGGCGCGACATATGTTGTGTTAGCTCCGGAACATCCTTTGGTAGATAAATTAATTAAAGGAAACAAGGACGAAAAACATATTCGGGCTTTTATTGAAGAGATAAAGTCCACAAGCAAGAGCGATAGAATTTCCGGAGGGTTGAAGAAAAAAGGTATTTTTACCGGCCGGTTTGCAATTAATCCGGTAAACAAGGAAGCTGTTCCGATTTGGATTGCTGATTATGTTTTGATGGAATACGGTACCGGCGCGATTATGGCTGTTCCGACGCATGATGAGCGGGACTTCTTGTTTGCCAAAGAACATAATTTACCTAAAAGAATTGTTATTCAAGATCCCAAAAGGCCGGATTTAAAAGTTGAAGATATGACCGAAGCTTATATTGATGAGGGTAATTTAATTAATTCTCTTCAATTTAATGGTTTGAATAATACTAAAGCGATTGAAGAAATCGGCAAATGGATGGAGAAAACCGGTATCGGAAAAATTTCTGTTCATTGGCGGCTGCGCGATTGGCTTATTTCCCGTCAGAGATATTGGGGAACGCCGATTCCGATTGTGTATTGTGATAAATGCGGAATTGTCCCCGTGCCGGAAAAAGATTTACCTGTTGAGCTCCCCAAGAATATCAAGATTACCGGAGAAGGCGGTAGCCCATTAAATCATGTCAAAGATTTTGTAAATGTGAAATGTCCTAAATGCGGAAAAACTGCTCGTCGTGAGACTGATACAATGGCAACTTTCTTTGATTCGTCATGGTATTTCTTGCGGTATTGTTCGGCCAAAAACGATAAAGAGGTTTTTAATAAAGAAGAGGCTGGTTATTGGATGCCGGTTGATCAATATATCGGCGGTATTGAGCACGCGATTTTGCATCTTTTGTATTCGAGGTTTTTTACCAAATTCTTTAAAGATTTAGGATTGATTAAATTTGACGAGCCGTTTACCCGTTTGTTGACGCAAGGGATGGTTTTAAAAGACGGGGAGGTGATGTCAAAATCACGAGGGAATACAGTTGATCCGGATACGATAATTGAGCATTATGGCTCGGATTCTTTACGATTGTTTATTTTGTTTGCCGCGCCGCCGGAAGACCAGTTGGAATGGAATGATAATGCGATTGACGGGTCATGGAGGTTTTTAAACCGTATTTGGAATTTAGCCGAGAATTGTTATAAAAAAGATGCCGGGACAAATTTGCCGAAGGATATGGATACGCATGATAAGGAATTAGAAAGAATGCGTAATGTTACAATAAAAAAAGTGACCGAAGACTTATCCGACGGCCTTAAGTTTAATACTGCGATTAGTAGTGTAATGATCTTGGTTAATGCAATTGATAAATATAAGTTCTCCGACGATAATTCTTATAAGCAAGCAGTTTTGAATGACGCGATAACGTCCGCGGTCTTACTTTTGGCGCCATTTACTCCGCATTTGTGCGAGGAGCTTTGGCAGATGATGGGTAAGAATGACAAAACAATTTCCTTTGTTTCCTGGCCAAAATTCGACGAGAACGCTATCAAGCAAGATTTAATGCAGGTTGTTGTCCAGGTTAACGGGAAATTACGCGGAAAGTTTGATGTCGCGTGCGAGATAACTGAAGAAGCCTTAAAAGAAATCATTCTAAAAGATTCTAAGATTCAAGAATATTTACAGGGCAAAACTTTGCGGAAGCTGATTTATGTTCCTGGTAAATTAATAAATTTAGTAGTATAATTCAAAACAGTAAAACTCGATTTACCCCCCCAATCCCCCTACAAAATTATTATCAAACATGTTTTTTTTAACTAAAAAAGAACGATTCTTTCTGTTTCTATTCTCTTTATGTTTATTCTTAGGAATTATTGTCGATATCTCTTTTAAGAAATACCCCGAGCTTAAAGATATTGTCAATTTGGTTGAAGGCGACCGCCTAATAAATAAATACGATGTTAATAAGGCGACAAAAGACGAGCTTATTTCCATTCCGTTTATTGGAGAATATACTGCCCAGGCGATTATTGTATATCGGGAGAATACCGGCGGAATTCAATCATTAGATGAGCTAAAGAATATTCGCGGTATAAGAGAGAAGAATTATCAGAAATTTGTTAAGTACTTAAAAGTTACTCATGAGAAATAATACCAAAAGGCCTTTTGTGGCAATATTTATATTTTTTGCGCTCGGGATTTTATTTGCCCGCTTTATAACAGTACCTTCGCTGGCGATTATGTTTATAGCGGCTCTGTTGTTTGTGATTTCTTTGTTTTTATTTGAACGGCAATCCGCAAGTAATTATATTTTATTGTTGCTGCTTGTTTTACTAGGAATTTTACATTCGCAAAACAGAAGAACTGTGTATTCTGACGATATAAGTAAATACGCCCGGTATTTATATGGACAAGATGTTTCTTTGGAAGGGGAAATTATTAGCGATGTTTCAAAAAACATCTTTAGAAGTAGCACTAAAACAACATTTATTCTAAAAGTTACGAGAATTAATGATTCCGGTGTATGGAAAAATACCAGCGGAACAATATTGGTCAATATTTTCAGAGACATTCAGTTAAATTATGCCGATAGGATATTGATTTTAGGAAAGCTGCACCAGCCATTTAGCTATGGCGTGGAAAATAATTTTTCGTATAAGGAATATTTGCGCAATAAAGGGATTAATTACATTTTAAGCGTAAAGAAGAATAATAATGTTGCGCTATCAGCACAGAAAAAAGGCCGGCCCTTAAATGATAAATTATATTTCTTTAGAAATATCTTAAAGGAGCGCTTTAATCAGTACCTGTCTTTTAATGAGTCCGCCATAATGCGGGCTTTTATTTTAGGCGACCGCTCCAATATGCCTAATCCGATTGAAGATATTTTTATTCAGACCGGCACCATGCATATCTTAGCGATTAGTGGGCTTCATGTCAGCATGATTGCCTCGGTTATAATATTCTTTTTAAAAATATTTCCTTTTAAAAGAATTTGGCAATATATTATTGCGATTATCCTTTTGATTTTTTATTGTTATATCACCGAGTCCCGGCCGTCGGTAGTTCGTTCAACTGTTATGATTGCGATCTTCCTGTTTGGTTTTATTTTAGAAAAAGAAAGCGATTTGCTGAATAATTTGGCCTTGGCAGGATTCGTCCTTTTGCTTTATAGTCCTTTTAATTTGTTTGATGTTGGTTTTCAGCTATCGTTTATCTGCGTTTTAGCCATAATTGTTTTGGTTCCGTTTTTAAACGAGGTTATAAACACCTTCTTAAAGAAAGAAGGCTTTTTAAAAAGATTTGTAAGCGGAAGCTTAGCGATGTCTTTGGGAGTATGGATTTTTGTCTGCGGGCTAATTTATTATTATTTTCAGATAATAACTCCGGTTACCATTTTGGCTAATATTTTTGTTATTCCGGTTTCTTATGCGCTTTTAATTTTAGGGCTCGGTTTGCTAGTTTTTTCTTTTATAAACCCTTGGTTAACCATGCTAATAGGCTTACTTATAAAGATAAACTTAAACTTTATGGTAGGAATAATATTCCTTATGAGTAAATTACCTATGGCCTATATAGTGTTTAAAGAATCAAAAATATTATATGTTGTTATTTATTATATGGTTTTATGTTCTTTTTTGATTGTTTTCAGCCGATATATCCGGGCCAGAATGAGGGTAAAAGATGCACAGCAGACTATTTGACAAAGCATATTTGGTATGCTAAAGTTGGCACATGATTAAAAAATATATAAAAATATTGTTATTAATATTAATTACTTTAAGCCAAACAGTCACTTCGCATGCTTTTTGGGTCTGGACTCCTGAAACCAACAAATGGGTGAATCCAAAGTATTCGGTAAAAGATACTCCTTCGCAACAATTAGCTTATGCGATAGAATTTTTTCAAGCCAAAGGGTATGAAGATGCAATCAAAGAATGCCGAAAGCTAATAAAGCATTATCCTAAGGCCATGGAAGCTCCGGAAGCGCAGTATTATATTGGTAAATCAAGGGAAGAACAAAAAAGATTATATGAAGCTTTCAAGGAATATCAATTAGTAATTGAAAAATACCCCTTTAGCGAGCGTTCTGGTGAAATAGTTGAGGCGCAATATAACCTTGGAGTTAAGCTTTTAGATGGGGCTTTAGGTAAAAGCGGAATTAAAGATCTTATGCTCGGGCGTGATTATGACCCGGTTGAAATATTTCAAACAGTTATAAAGAATTCGCCATATAGCAAATATGCCCCGGCTTCACAATATAAGATTGGGCTGTATTTATTAGAAAAAAAGCTTTTTCAGGAATCACGCGATGAATTCGAGAAACTTATTAATGATTATCCCGAGAGTGAAGAGGCGAAATTAGCCAAATATCAAATAGCTTTAGTTGATACCAAGCGTTCAACTGATGCGGCCTATGACCAGAAAATAACTTCGCATGCATTACGAGAGTTGGAAGAAGCATCTCAAAGTTATCCTGATGCCGAATTTTCGAAGGCGGCCAAGGATAATATTTCTCAATTAAGAGAAAAAGAGGCTGAAAGCAATTTTATGATAGCGAAATATTATGAAAAGCAAAAAAAATACGAATCAGCTAAAATATATTATCAAATTGTTGTAGATGATTATACCGATACCGAGTGGGCGGCGAAAGCCCTTGAGAGAATTAAAGAGAATGCCGGGAAGAAATGAAAAAAATCGCATACAGATTAATAACTTTCCTTTTTATCTTTTCTGCTTTGAGCTGCGGGTATACAACTAAATCCACGTTAAGCGGAAATTACCGCACTATTTATATTTCGCCTTTTGAAAATAAAATTGATTTTACGACTGAAAGTGGCCGCAATTTATATTTGCCTTTGCTGGAAGTTAAGGTAAAGAATGAAGTTGTTGCCAGATTTCAATTTGATGGAAATTTAAGGGTTGTAACGCAGGATACGGCTGATATGGTTTTAAAAGGGACATTACTCCGTTATGAAAGAAGCCCGTTACGTTATACTGATAATAATGACGTGCAGGAATATTTGGTCCGGGTGACAATATCAATGGAACTAATAGACCGCCGGACGCAAACCCCGATTTGGAGTGAATCAAATTTCTCCGGGGAAGAAAGTTATTATATCATCGGGTCTCAAGCCAAAACTGAAGAAGCGGCTGTAAACGAGGCTGTTTTGGATTTAGCCCGGAGAATCGTTGAACGAACTATTGAAAATTGGTAAGAAGATAAAAGATGGTTTATTTATTTTTTGGGGAGGAAACATCCGCCAAGGATGAAAAGATAAAGGAAATTCGAGAGAAAACAATTCTCTCCCCGGACGCCTTAAGTTTTGACTACGAATTATTGCATGCTTCTAAATTAGCCCCGGAAATCTTAAAGAAAGCTCTTCTAACCCTGCCGGTTATAGCAAAAAAAAGATTAATTATCATCCGTCAAGCAGAAAATTTAAATCCGCAGAATAAAAATATTATTATGGGTTATCTGGACAATATAAGTGAAAAGATAATTTTAATTTTAGATTCTGCTTCTTTTGACTCAAAAGAGAATTTCTATAAGAAATTAAGTGAAAAAGCGAAAGTAATATCTTTTGCTGCAGTTCAGGGTAAAAATGTTTTCGATATGACTAAGGCAATTGCGCGGGGTGATTCAGCGCAAGCTTTAAAAATATTAAGCGATCTTATTGAAGATGGCCAATATCCTTTGCAAATAATGGGAGCTTTAGTTTGGTCCTGGGGGAAAGCTAAAGAAAATATTTCAAGTGTTAATTATAGAAATGGCCTTGATTGTATTCAAAAAGCTGATTTAAATATAAAACGTAGCCGGCTAGACCCACAGCAGGCTTTGGAAATATTAGTGGTTAGCTTATGCTCGCTAGCAATTTAGAATAATGAGATTTACGGCGAGATGCTGTGTTAACCTTAAGCATTTTGCGCTTGGTCGCTTTATCTAGTTTCTTGTAAACCAGATTTAATTCAGCATTAGCAGTTTCTTTGTTTTTATCTTTTACCGAAGCTAGAAATTTCTTAATAGTTTGCTTTAAATCGGATTTAACATCCAGATTTTGCATGTGCTTGCGATAATTTTTTCTGAGTTCTTTTATACCGGCTTTTCTTTGAGGCACGTTAAAACTCCTTTCTTAGAGCGATAAATATAGCAAAAAGGTATTTATATGTCAACTGATAAATCCGCACCATCTGATTTAAACAGAAGCATTTTCAAATCTTCTGTGATTATTTCTTCTGGGACAATGCTGTCACGGTTATTAGGTTTTGTCCGGGATATTTTCTTGGCAAAGATATTAGGTACGGGTTTCCGGGCTGATTGCCTTTACGTCGGATTTAAAATACCGAATTTGTTTAGAGATTTATTGGGTGAGGGGGCGGCTAATAGCGCTGTAATACCGGTCCTCACCGAGTATAAATATAAACAATCTAAAGAAGAATTCTGGAATTTTGTTAATGTTTTTTTATGTATTGCTTTTATCGCATTATCAATAGTTACAATTGTGGGAATGATCTTTGCCCCGTTTATAATCAGAATTATTGCCCCAGGATTTATAATTGAACCGGAAAAGTTTCTTTTAGCCATAAGCTTGACAAAGACCTTATTTCCTTATTTGATCTTAATTGGCTTAACCGCTTATTTTGCGGGCGTGTTATTTACTTTCAAGTCTTTTATCTCAGCTTCATTCAGCCCGTGCCTTTTAAATGTTATAATTATTCTTAGCGCAATATTGTCCAACAAGTTGCCGGTTGATCCGGTATATGTTTTAGCTTATGGCGTTTTAATCGGCGGAGTATTACAGCTTTTGGTGCAAATGCCATCTTTGTATCGGCAAGGTTTTAAATTTAATCGGGTTCGTTCTTTAGACCATCCGGCGGCAAAGAAAATCGGACGCTTGATTGTGCCTCGGATATTTGGTAGCGGTGTGTACCAGCTCAATGTCTTTGTTGACACTTTATGCGCATCTTTATCAAATGTTGTTGGTGTGGGCGGGGTCTCGGCGCTTTATTATTCAAACAGGATATTACAGCTTCCTTTGGCGATATTTAGCACCGCTTTGTCCTCGGCAATTCTTCCGGCATTGGCTGACTTACATATCAAGGAAGACAAGGAATCTTTTCAGAAATCATTAGTGCATGCTTTAAAGAATATGATTTTTATTATGTTTCCGATTACTTTGATATTGATTTTTATTTCATATCCCTTGATAAGGCTACTTTTCCAGAGAGGAGAATTTAATAATTATTCTTCCTATGTTTCTTCTTCGGCTTTAACTTTTTATGCCTTTGGTTTATTTGCTTTTAGCTGTAACAAGCTTATTGTCTCGGCTTTTCATTCAATGCAGGATACAAAAACTCCGGTTAAGATTGCGGTTATTTGCCTTATTGTTAACGCGGTGCTTAATTTCACGTTAATGTGGCCGTTTAAAATCTCCGGAATTGCTTTAGCGAGCTCTATCGCGGGAATTGTTAATTTCTTTTTATTGTTAGATAAAATGGATGTTAAATTAGAGAAAATAAGAAAACAGATTGTTAATTATTTAATGAAGGTTTGTTTGGCGCAGTTAATCGCGGGCGCAGCCGCTTTTATTGTTTTACGTTTTATTGTTTTTAAAAGCGATTTGTTCAATATCTGTTTTACGGGCATAATTGTTGCGGCGTTATTTTTATTAACAGCATCTTTAATGAAGATAGAAGAAGTCAAAACGATAAAGAAACTATTTAGCTTCTTAAGACGAAAATGAATCTCAAAGATAAAATAAAGGAGTTTCCGATATTAAGCGGCGTATATTTAATGAAGAATAAAGAAGGCCAAATAATTTACGTCGGAAAAGCGGTTAATTTAAGAAAAAGAGTGCAGTCTTATTTTAGGCACAATGAAATATTATCTAAAACATCAAGGCTTGTTCTCGATATCGATTCCATTGATTATATTGAAACAAATTCTGAGGCGGAAGCCCTTATTCTAGAGGCGAGCCTAATCAAGAAATACCAGCCCAAATATAATATCGATTTAAGAGACGATAAGAGTTATCCTTTTATTGAAATAACCAAAGAAGATTTCCCCCGCATTGCTATTGTCCGTCCCAGAATTAAAAAAGAAAAAGCCCTGTATTATGGCCCTTATACTAATCCGTTATTGATTAGAAAAGCTTTAGATCTTATTCGTAAAATATTCCATTTTTGTGTTTGCCGTTCTTTCCCGAAAAAAGAATGCTTTGATTATCATTTAGGCTTGTGTGATGCGCCGTGCGTCGGAAGAATCGGAAAGAAGGATTATCATAAGATAATTAAAAATATCCGTCTCATCCTAGAAGGAAAGAAAGATAGGCTTATCCAAGAATTAAGAAAAGAGATGGAAAATTTATCTAAAGAAAAGAAATTTGAAGAAGCTGGTAAAATACGTGACCAATTGCAGGCCTTGGGAGCTTTATTCTCGGGGACAAAAGATGTTAATTATTACAAGGAAGCTGAGCAAATTCAAAGAGTGTTAAATTTACCAAAGGCGCCGGTTCGAATAGAGGCTTTTGATATTTCTAATATTATGGGAGCGCAGGCAGTAGGTTCAATGGTTTCTTTTTTAGATGGTAAACCGGATAAATCTAATTACCGGCGTTTTAAAATAAAACAAGTAACTGGTATTGATGATTTTAAGATGATTGGTGAGGTTGTCCGAAGAAGGTATTCTCGCCTTAAGGATGATAACATGACTTTTCCGGATTTGATATTAATTGACGGCGGGAAAGGACAATTAAAGGCAGCTTACCAGGAGTTAAAAGGGTTAAATGTTGATATCCCGATTATTTCTCTGGCCAAAAGAGAAGAAGAGGTCTTTGTCCCGTTCAAACAAAGCCCGATAATTTTGTCTAAAGATTCGTTGGGATTAAAATTATTGCAGCGTGTGCGTGATGAAGCGCATCGTTTTGCGGTTAAGTATCATCGGGCACTGAGAAGCCGAAACGTTTTTTCTTAAGAGGAGAAAAGTTGAAAACCAAGAAGAGTAAACTTACTAAATTCCAGTGGCAAGTTTTAAAAGAAGCGGCTAAAATACCATTAGGGCAAACGAGAAGTTACAAATGGATTGCGAAAAAGATTGGTTTGCCTAAATCTGCCCGGGCGGTTGGGCAAGCATTGAAAATAAATCCGTATCCTTTAATTATACCGTGCCATCGGGTAATCAAAGAAAATGGGGCCCTGGGCGGATATATGGGAAAGAATACAACAAGAAAAGAAAAGCTATTGAACCTGGAAAAAGAAATTCAAAATAATTTCCGTAAAATTTGATTTATAGAGAGGACTTGATATGAAATTAAGAGAGATTTTAGAAATAATGGTTAAAGAAGAAGCTTCGGATGTTTATCTTCGGACTAAGGCTAAGCCGCGGGCGAGGATTCATGGTTCAGTTGAGACGATAATTACAACCCCTTTGACGAAAGAAGATATGTTGGAAATAACAAATACGCTGCTAACCGAGGAGAGGCATCGCCGGGTATTTGCCGATACTTATGATGTTGATTTTATTCATGACGAGCCGGGCGTAGGGCGTTTTCGGGTTAATGTTTTTATGCAAAGAGGAACTCCGGCAGTTGTCGCCCGCCATGTTTTAACGCATGTGCGAACTTTTGAAGATTTAAACTTGCCGGTTGAATTGTGCAAAATGTTTTCCGAGGAATCAAAAGGCTTGCTTTTGGTTTGCGGCCCAGCGGGAAATGGTAAATCAACGACCATTGCGAGCATGGTCGAATATATAAATAATATCAGCTCCAAGCATATTATTACAATTGAGGATCCGATTGAGTTTTTATTCGCCGACAAACAAAGCATTATTAACCAAAGAGAAATCGGTTTTGATGTCCCCAATTTTCCATCAGCTTTAAAACATGTTACGCAGCAAAGCCCGGATATAATTTATATCGGTAATATCCGCGATGAAGAAACAATGCGGGCGGCTATAACAGCAACCGAGCTAGGTGCTTTTGTTATGACGACATTTCATACTATAAACGCGATTCAAACCCTTATTCGTGTTGTTAATTTCTTCCCGCCTCATTTACATGACGAGGTTAGAGCGCAATTATCGCTCATATTGCGCGGAATAATCTCTCTAAGGCTTATCCCTTGCCGGGGAGGAATGGGCCGAGTTCCCGCGTATGAAACCATGGTGGTCACACCGACCGTTGCTCGACTAATTCGAGAAAATAGGATTAAAGAAATTCAGAATTATATTGATGATGGCAAATTGTTCGGGATGCAATCTTTCAAACAATCATTAGTTAAGCTAGTAAAAAACGGGTTAGTTGAAGCAGACATTGCCCGGCAGCATGCGGATAGCAAAGACGATTTTGATTTGGAATTAAAAGGGATTAAAAGAACAATTTCCTAAGGATATCCGGTTATTCTCTCAAATATGAAATTTATCCCTCCCAGAGTTATGCTAATATTTTTCTTTATTAGCGGCCTAACTTCTTTAATGTTCGAGGTTATTTGGCAGAATTTGTTAATCCTCCTTTTAGGCTCAAGCGCTGTTGCAACTTCGGCAATATTGGCGGCGTATTTCTTAGGCTTAGGCTTAGGCAGTATTGCGAGTTCGCGGTATCTATTAAATAGAAGCAAATCTCCCGAGGCTTTGTATGGATTGCTATTAATTGGAATAGGTATTTTAGGAATCATTGTTATTAATTTTATTGATGCTGCTAATTTTCTTCAGATTAAAACAATTAAATTGTTTCCCACAAGCGGCATAGCATTCTTTTTCTATAGATTTCTTCTGGCCGTAATAATTTTGTTGCCGGCAACATTCTCAATTGGGCTTTCGATCCCTCTAATGAATAAAATTATCGCTAAAAAAGGAGATGTTGGACGGGAAATTGCTTTGGCTTACGGGATAAATACTCTAGGCTCGGTTGTAGGCTGTTTGTGGGTGGGCTGTATTTTAATTCCAAGAATAGGAATTGATAAAACATTGTATCTGTCCGGAGCAATAAATATTTTAAGCGGAATTATTCTTTTTGCTATCTCTCAACAAAAAGTATTTTCTGTGGATAATTATGTTGCAATGCCAATAGGAAGAGAGAAGGTGCGGTTATCTAAAACCGATGGGATTCTGATAATCTTATATTTTTTGTCCAGTTTATTGTCTCTAGGTTACGAGGTAACTTGGTTTCGCATTCTGGGAATTATTAACACTAATACTATTTTAACGTTTACTTTGGGATTGACAGTGTATTTGGCTGGATTTTCTTTTGGGAGTTTGTGCTTGTATCCTTTGGCTAATCGAAAAATAAACTCAAAAAGCGTATTATCCCTCGCAAATTGGTTTTGCGGAATTATGACATTATTATTAATACCGTCTTATTATTCTTTAACCGAGGTAAGAAACAGAATTATTGCTGCCGGAAGCAAATTATCCGGGGCAGTATCTTTGCCGTTAATATTTAAAAGCGAACTAATTGTTTCCTTTATTATGATATTCTTGCCGACGGTATTCCTGGGGGTTATATATCCGGCAGTTTGTGATATTTTAATTAAAGACAGAAAAGAAATTGTTTCCAAGACAGGGCTGATTTTCTTCGTTGGTTGTATGGCCTCGGCAATCGGAGCGATAGTTTTTAATGTTATTATAATTCCATCTTTTAATCTCGCTGGCAGCTTGGCTTTTTTAATAATTTCTAGCGTTATCATTTCTTGGGCAGTTAGCTATATGTTTAGGAAAGATATTCATTCCTTGTTTAAGCTGGCGACGGCTTTGTTTGGATTTGTTGCTATCTTTTCTGCGGTGCTATGTGGTTTGGCTCAATTTCCTTTTGTCAGAGAACAGGCCGATTTAAAAAAGAAGAACGGAACTTTTATTATAGAAACTTCTGCGCAGAAAAAAGCTCAGCTGCCGATTGAAAAGATATTGTTAGGCTATAAGGCCGGAGCAACGGCTACTGTTTCTGTTGTTAAACAAGATATTTTAGGGGCGACCGCTCGTAAGGTTTTATATGTAGACGGGTATAATGTTGCGGCAACTGATTTTAATTCCAAAATGGATGCTAAGATGCTGGCGCATTTGCCGCTCGCATTACATCCTAATCCGAAAAGTGCTTTAACCGTCGGATACGGAAGCGGTGGTACATCCTGGGCGATGACTCGTTATGGAATAAATGTTGATTGTATTGAGATAGAGTCGAGAGTAATTGGTTTTTCCGCGCTCTTTTATGAACAAAATTATGATGTTTTAAAGAAAAAGAATTTTAAATATATTATAAATGACGCGCGTAATTATTTGCTTGTGACGGATAAGAAATATGACGTAATATCAACTGATGTAACCAATCTCGCCTATAAACAGAATTCTAATCTTTATACTTATGAATATTTCAATTTGATGAAAAACAGGTTAAATGAAGGCGGTATTGCTTGTGCTTGGGTACCGATAACCGGAGTTAATAATTATGAATTTAAAGTTTTATTGAAAACTTTTCAAGCGGCCTTTCCTCATACTTCAGTCTGGTATATGGGAACGCAGTATGCCATATTAATTGCGACTCCGAAGGAACTAAGGATTGATTATTCCCGGCTAAAGAATTTATTCCTTCAAGAAGAAATAAAAAAGGATTTAGCCGAAGTGCGGATAAGCACTCCAATCACGCTGGTAACATATTTTTTATTTGATGAGGCTGAAGTGCGGGAATATTCAAAAGATGTGCCGATTAATAAAGATTATAATCCGGTCCTGGAGTTTTTTAGTGTCCCGACTTTTTATGATCAAAGGCTTGAGGCTAAGGAACTATGGCGCTCTTCGAAAAGCGATAAATCGGAATATATAATTAATATAGAAGAAACTGATTTGATGGAACTGCTTAAAGTTTTAATGCCCCGCATAGTAAATCAAATGTGACCTCGCCTCAATAATATTTTCTAGTAATTTGCTTTTAATCTGATATTATACGTAATAATATTAATACTAATAAAAAATAAGTTTATGATTGCCAATAAAATAAAAGAAATTTCCGAAAAACTCGACCATCTTAGGGGGTATCTTTGACCTGCCGGAGAAAGAAAAAGCTATTTCCGTTATCCAGGAAAAGATGAGCCAATCCAATTTTTGGGATGATAATGCAAAAGCTAATCAAATAATGAAAGAATTGAAATATTTAAAAGGTTGTGTTGAACCTTTTGAAAAGAATTCCAATAAATTAAGAGATTTTAAAGAGCTTCTGGATTTGTCTCACGAAGATGAGCAGATGCTTTCGCAGATTGAAACAGAACTGGCTTTGGTCGAAAAAGAGGTAAATACCCTCGAATTGCAAAGTATTTTATCGGGGAAGTTTGATAAAAATAATGCGATCCTGAGCATTAATGCCGGAGCTGGCGGAACAGAATCTTGTGATTGGGCAAGCATGCTTCTAAGGATGTATGTGCGTTATGCAGAAAATAAAGGGTATTCGGTGAAGACATTAGATAGTTTGTCTGGTGAAGAAGCCGGAATAAAGAATGTAACAATTAGCATCGAAGGCGATATGGCTTATGGTTATTTGAAATGCGAAAAAGGCGTGCACCGCTTGGTTAGGATATCCCCATTTGATTCAAACAAAAGACGGCATACTTCTTTTGCCTCAGTTGACGTTATTCCGGAAATTGAAGAAGATATTGATATTGAGATAAAGACCGAAGAGTTAAGGATTGATATTTACCGTTCATCCGGCCCCGGCGGGCAGAGCGTTAACACGACGGATTCCGCGGTTAGGATTACGCATATACCTACTGGAATAGTTACGCAATGCCAAAACGAACGCTCACAATCGCAAAACAAGCAAACCGCGATGAAAATATTAAAATCCCGCCTTTATGAAAAGAAGCAGAAGGAACAAGACGAGATTATGGCGAAAGAATACGGACAGAAGCAAAAAATTGAATGGGGTAGCCAGATAAGAAGTTATGTCATGCATCCTTATTCAATGGTAAAAGACCATCGTACCGAGGCTGAGACAGGAAATGTCCAAAAGGTTATGGATGGCGAATTGGATATGTTTATTGAAGCATTCTTAAAAATGAAACCGGAAAAGAAATAGGTGAAAAGATTATGTACGATTTTTTCTTTAGAAGATTTATAGTAAAAAGCGCGCAGAAATATATCGACAATTTGAAGCCGAAAGTAAATGTCTTTCTGCATGATGAAATCCCTCTGCCGTCAATAAAGATTTTAAAAAGAATGGCTGCAGTTGCGTCAAGAATCAATATTTTGGAGGACGAAATAAGCAAATTGTCTGATAATGAATTACGCGAACGCACTAAGAAATTGCAAATAAAATATCAAGAGGCGGTTAAGAAGAACAAAGAAAGTATCGGTGAAATTGAAAAAGCCTTATTGGAAGAAAAAGATGAGAATGTTAAAAGTGATTTGAGGATTCAAATTGAGAATGAACGAAAAGAGTTTGTTAAAACTAAGAAAATATTCTTAGATGAAATATTGCCGCAATCGTTTGCGATTGTGCGTGAAGCGGGAAAACGCGTTCTTAAGATGCGTCATTTTGATGTGCAGCTTATCGGCGGAATGGTTTTGCATGAAGGCAATATCGCGGAAATGACAACCGGTGAAGGAAAGACTCTTGTAGCGACGCTGCCGGCTTATCTTAATGCCTTGTGCAAAGAAGGCGTGCATATTGTTACTGTAAATGATTATTTGGCAAAGAGAGACCGCGAATGGATGGGCCCGATTTTTGAATTTCTGGGATTAACCGTCGGAGTTATATATCACGATATGGGATACCAAGAAAAACATCAGGCTTACGCTTGCGATATTGTGTACGGTACTAATAGCGAATTTGGTTTTGATTATCTAAGGGATAATATGGCCGGGTCATTAGACGAAATGTTTCAGCGAAAACATAATTTTGCGATTGTTGATGAAGTTGATAGCATTTTAGTTGATGAAGCGAGGACCCCATTAATTATTTCCGGGCCGGCAGAAGAATCAACCGATAAATATTATAAGGCGAATGAAATCGCGAAAAAGCTAAAAGGCCGCCGGATAACCGAAGCGCAGGAAATCGATGCTAAAAGGCAAGAGATTGATTTGACCAAAGGTTATGATTATATGGCTGATGAAAAGTCAAAATCTGTTTCTTTAACCGAGGGTGGTGAGGCAAAGGCCGCCCAGATGTTTGGTGTTTCTAACTTGCATGACATGGAAACAATCGAATACCGGCATCATATTTTACAGGCAATCAAAGCTCATGAATTCTTTAAGCTTGATGTCGATTATGTGGTTAAAGACGGGCAGGTAATTATTGTCGATGAGTTTACCGGACGTTTAATGCCGGGCCGTCGCTGGTCGGATGGTTTGCACCAAGGAGTTGAGGCGAAAGAAGGGATAAAAATTGAGCGGGAAAATCAAACCTTAGCCACCATTACTTTGCAGAATTATTTCCGGCTTTATGAAAAATTATCCGGTATGACCGGTACGGCTTATACTGAAGTTAATGAGTTTAAGCAAATTTATAATTTGGATTGTATTGTTATCCCGACAAATAAGAAGTTACAGCGCAAAAATTTTCCGGATAGTATCTATAAAACGATTAAAGAAAAGTTTACCGCGGTCGTAGAAGAAATAGCTGAGAAACATAATCAAGGCCAGCCGGTTCTGGTCGGTACTATTTCGATTGAAAAATCCGAGCTGTTGTCTCGCATGTTAAAGCAGCGCGGAGTTCCGCATCAAGTTTTGAACGCGAAATATCATGAGATGGAAGCGCATATTATTTCTCAAGCTGGGCGTTATAAGGCGGTAACAATCGCAACTAACATGGCCGGACGCGGAACAGATATTGTTTTAGGCGGAAACGCTGAAGTCTTAGCAAAAAACTTAGCCAATGAAAAATCACAGGATCCCAACAATAAAGATTCGCAAGATGATTTAATCAAGAAGTTTATCGAGCAATTCCGCAGCCAGGTGAAAGAAGAACACGAAAAAGTTGTGGCTTTGGGAGGATTACATGTAATCGGCACCGAACGCCACGAAGCTCGTCGTATTGACAACCAATTACGCGGACGGCAAGGACGGCAAGGTGACCCGGGGTCTTCCCGATTCTTTATCGCGCTCGAAGATGATCTGATGCGGCTTTTTGCTTCGGATAAAATTATTGGTTTAATGGAAAAGTTCGGTATGGAAGAAGGCCAAGTTTTGGAACATCCCTGGCTTACTCATGCAATTGAATCAGCGCAGAAAAGGGTTGAAACTTATAACTTCGAAATTAGAAAACATTTGTTGGATTATGACAATGTTATGAATAAGCAAAGAGAGGTTGTCTATAGTTTAAGGCGGACAATCTTAGATAGTAATAATCTCAGCGATTTTATAAAAGAAGCGATTGAAAGCCTGATTGTCGCGGTTGTTAATGATTATCTTTATGTTAATCGCGAAGGCAATACCTGGGACATCGACGGGCTGCAGAATTATTTGAAAACCGCGTTTGATTTTGATTTAGGCGATCTTAAAGAAAAAATGGCTGATTTATCCCAGCGGGAAAATGAGGACTTGCTTATTAACGCCTTAAATGAGGCCTACAGGAATAAAGAGGTTGAGTTCGGTGAAGAGAATTTAAGGCATCTCGAGAAGATGCTTTTATTGCATACGATAGATTCAAAATGGAAAGACCATTTGTACGCGATGGACCAGCTCCGCGACGGAATTGGCTTGCGTTCATACGCGCAGCGCGATCCTTTGGTGGAATATCAAAAAGAAGGCTTTTCAATGTTTCAGCAAATGTATGAATCAATTAATCAGGAAGTGGCCGAAATCGTATTTAAAATTCAACCGGCGAATACGCAATCAAGAATAAAAAGTGTTTTCGGTTCAATCAAACAAAATCTTATCCATGATGAGGTTTCTGGGATTTCTGACGCGCGGGAAAAGGCTGTGCACCGAATGCAACAGGAGCAGGGCGGTTTTGGAGAGAAAGAAGTAGTTAAAAGCCAGCCGCAAGTTAACGATGCTCCCAAGGTTGGGCGAAACGAACCTTGCCCTTGCGGCAGCGGTAAAAAATATAAAAAATGTTGCGGGCAATGAAAAAAACATCTTTGCTCGGCGTAAAAATATTTGCCATTCTTTTAATCGCGGCGTCTTTCAATAAATTGTTTGGCTTGCAAAATGTGGCTTATTATAAATTTATGTTTCAGTATTTGCCGGATAATTTTTTAGCCTTGAGGTTGACGATGTCGATACTGCTTAGAATTATGGGAATAATCATTGCCCTCGGGCTTTTGCTTAATAAAGAAGTTTTTAGGAAGTGTTTTATTGCCATTTGCGTGTTGACGATTTTCATGTCGCCTTTTAAACACCCGTTTAAAGTTTTTTATAATATCGCGATTTATAGCGAATATAAGCAAGGGATTAATGTCTTGCCTGAAGGCAGCGTGACGAAGGCTTTGGATTATCCGCTTTTCCCGAAAGAGATTAAGAATTATAACTTGAAATATCCGCGAGTACCTTTAGTCTCGATGATTTCCTATATTCTGCTCGACTTAGTTTTTTCTTTATCAGCTGTGTTGTATTTTACCCGAGTTAAGGTAAAAGAAAGTTTTAAATAAACATTAATAATGTTATTACGAATTAAAAACCTAAAAACTTTAATCCTTGTTTTTGTATCAGCCTCATTGTTAATTCTTGCCTTCCCCAGGACAGATTACTATTTGCTAACTTGGCTGGCCTTGGTGCCTTTTTTCTTTGCGTTGGACCACAAAAGTTATAAGGAATCTTTCTGGATAGGGGGTTTTGGCGGGTTAATATTTTTTTTCGGGACTTTATATTGGCTTTTTAACGTTACCCGCTGGTTTTATTTTATCGCGGCATTAGGTATTACAATACTCATGTGCTATCTGGCCTTATATTTTGCTTTATTCGCATTAGTCTATCGTTATTTGTCGAGGACAAAATTGTTTTATAGGTTACTAATGATTCCGGCGGCGTGGGTTGTTTTGGAATATATTCGCGCGCATTTGTTTAGTGGGTTTGGTTGGATGTCGTTAGGATATAGCCAATATAAGAATATTGGCATGATACAAATCGCGGATATTCTGGGTGTGTATGGTGTTTCTTTTGCCATTGTTTTGGCGAATTTAATAATTAAGGAAATAATCAACTTAATAATTAATCGTCAGAAAGTATTTTCTGTTTGGCCGGAAATACTTGCCTCGATTTTAGTCATAGTGTCTGTGTTTTTATACGGTAATTATCGTCTAAGCAATGATGCAAATGCTATAAAAGATAAGAAGGTTCGGGAGTTTGTTATAGTTCAGCCGAATATTCGGCAAGAAGACAAGTGGAATGTTGCAGAATGGTACAGAATATTTGATACCCATCTTAATTTGACTGCGCAGGCAAGGCTTTCAAACGTTGATTTAGTTATATGGCCGGAATCTTTTTATCCGGGTATTCTGGACGAGGAGGAAGGATTAAAAGACGAGCTTGAAAGTTTTATTGGGGCCAAGAAAATTAATTTGCTTTTCGGCTCGGTAACGCAAAATAAAGAAAACATTTATAATTCTGCGGTGCTTTTATCAAGAGAAGGTCAGGAATTGGGCCGTTATAACAAGATTCATCTCGTTCCGTTTGGGGAATATTTACCGCTAAGAAAACAAATTCCTTTGTTGGCAAGATTTGTTCCATTGGGGGATTTTAATGCTGGGCAAGAGTTTACTTTGTTTAAGATGCCAAATGAAAATAATCCTGACCTGTTTGCTGTTTTGATTTGTTTTGAAGATACTGTTGAGGGATTAGTAAGAAAGTTTGTTCTGAAAGGTGCCGGGCTTTTAGTTAATTTGACCAATGATGCTTGGTTCGGCGATACCAGCGCGCCTTTTATGCATCTGCAGTCTTCGGTTTTCCGTTCGGTTGAGAATAAACGGATAATGATCAGAGCGGCGAATACTGGTGTAAGTTGTTTTATTGATGAGCTGGGAAGAATATATAATTCAGTTAATATTAGCGGCCATAATACTTATGTTGCCGGGACCGCGACGGCTAAGGCGGTTTTCTTAAATGAGAAAACCTTTTATACAAAATTCGGAGATATTTTTACATATTTTTGTTTTGGATGTATACTATTAATCATATTATTAGATAGAGCTAATGTTATTAAAATTAGGGAGGAATAACATGTTTAAAAACAAGCTGCTTAATGTCAAAATCATAGGATATGGTTTGGCGATTTTATACGCTATAACCCTTTGGGCTTTTTTAATTTTCTTCCAAATTCCGGAATATAAAGATAAGACACCTATTTATATTGGTTTGTTTGTTGCGCTGTTTTTATCTTCGATCGCGATAATTAAGATGCGGGAGTGGGGACGCCAGCTGTTAATTGTTTTAAACGCGGCGATGTTTATTATCCTATTTATCAAGTTTATCCCTAAGGTTAATGTTGTGCCGTTGTCATATTTCATTTTAAACGCGATTATTTTTCTATATTTCAACCAAACTAGGGTTAAGATACAATTTTTAGGAAATAAGCCGGAGGAATGGCGCAGTGTATTGGTTATAGACGATGACATGACCTTGATAAAAACGATCCGCCCGATTTTAATGACTAACGGTTTTTCCGTTTTAACTGCTACGACCGGCGAGGAAGGTATTCAGATTGCGAAGTTGCAAAAACCACATTTAATATTGCTTGATGTTATTCTTCCCGGGATAAAGGGAAGAGAGGTTTGTAAACGTTTAAAAGAAGATCCCGCAACAAAGAGCATTCCGGTAATTTTCTTAACCTCTAAAGATTCTCCCGACGATATAAAGGCTGAAATGGAAGTGGGAGCAGTGTCGCATTTAACCAAGCCGGTTAATGCCCGGCCTTTGATTGCGGCGCTAAAAAAAGTTTTAGCTTAGTTTTATTATCGAGGAAGAATTTCTGAAGAAATGTTTTCTTAAAACACATGAAGACCAAATCATTGATAAAATCTTTTCAAAGAGGACTAGCTCGTAATGGGCTTAAAGCTACTTGTTGGTTAATTGATAATATTCCCAGCCGGATTTCTTATGTTATTTCTCATTTTCTGCTAGCGATTGGATATGTTTTTATCGCCCGGCATAAACGAATTGCCGGAGAGAGCATGGATATTGCTTTTGGAAACACAAAACCAGAAGCAGAAAAGAAGGCGCTCATAAAGAAATGTTTCTTTGATTTTGGCTACGGTATGTTTGAGCTTTTATATTGTTTATCGCATCCGCAGGCGATTGATAAAAAGATTTCTTTAGAAGGCCTGCCTTATTTAGAAGCCGCTTTAGCTAAAGGCAAAGGTGTTGTTGCTGTTACCGCTCATTTTGGAAATTTTCCTCTAATGATGCTTTATTTCGCCCGAAAGAAATACCCGATTAGTTGTATTATTCGTCCGACCAGAGATGAAGATTTGACTAAGCTTTTGCATCAAAAAAGAGAACAGGCTGGCCTAAAAACTATTTATGCTGTGCCTCGGATTGAATGCGTGAATCAGTCCTTAAAAGCGTTACGAAGCAATGAGATATTGTTTATTCCTGTCGATCAGAACTTTGGCTCTGGCAGCGGTGTTTATGTTGATTTCTTTGGGCAGAAAGCGGCTACGGCAACAGGTCCGATTGTTTTTGCCCGCCGTACCGAGGCGGTTGTCTTGCCGATGTTTATTGTTCACGAAGGCAAAGATAACCACCGCATTATTATTGAGGCGCCGATTAATATTGAAGAAAAATCAGATGACCGCGAAACATTAACTTTTAATATGTCAACCATAACCCGGTTAGTTGAGCAATATGTTCGGAAATACCCTTCGGAATGGGCCTGGATGCATCGGCGTTGGAAATCAAAGCCGCTTAGCCAAAATAATGAAGAGGAGCAAGAATAATGGAAAAAAAAGTTAATAATAAAGGAAAACAAAAGTTAGTTAAGGCAATTGTCGGATTTTTTATCCTGGTTGTTGGTATAGCTATGATTTTAGCTTTTTGGAAAGATGTTGTTGTTTTGTTTCGGGCCGGAATGGGGATAGTACTAGCTTTAGCTGGGCTCGTGGTTTTATATACTTTAAAAGACTGATTTTTAAAAAAAGACAAGACTTTATTTGGCTAAATAGTACAATAAGCTATAATTAGGAAAAGATGAGGGCAGTATGAACGAAATGTTAAAAAGAATACGCAAATATTTTATTACAGGATTAATTGTTTTTTTACCTTTAACCTTATCAATATACTTATTTGTATTACTGATAAGTATTGCTGATGGGTTCTTAGGAAAGGTAATTGCTCCTTATTTTAGAAGGGAATTTGGATTTTATTTTAAGGGTTTAAGCATATTAATTGCTGTTTACCTGGTAATATTAACCGGATTTCTAGCTACTCATTTTGTTCCGAGAAGGATATATGTTTATTTGGAGAATTTATTCATTAAAATACCTTTTTTTAAGCAAGTTTATCCGGCGATAAAAGAAATGGCGATGTTCTTATTCTCCGGTGACCAGTTGAAATCATTTAAAGAAGTTGTTTTGGTACAGTGCCCAAGGACTGGCTTGTATGCGGTAGGTTTTCTGACGAATGAATCGTCGCATAGGTTTTGTGAGCTTACTCGCCAAGAATTATGCAATGTTTTTATTCCAAGCGTACCGAGCCCTTTGACAGGTTTTGTTTTCTTGGTGCCCAAAAAAGATATTATATTCACTGATGTAAAGATAGAGGATGCGATAAAATTCTTAGTTTCCGGAGGAGTTGTTAATCCGTAAGATATAAGTTATAAAATTTTATTAACAATTATTACTAGTAAAGGACATTATTATGGGCTCAAGAAAAAGACGCGGTAAATTAAGCTGGCGTTCTAAAAAAGCTAACCATGGCTCAAAACCATGCCGTGGATAACTAAAACAAAAGTTTATTAAATAATTAAAAGGGGGATTATTTATGGAAAGTTTAACTTTTACGCCGATTTTGTGGTGGATAGCGCCTATCGGCAGTTTGGTTGCGCTAGTTTTTGCCGCATATTATTATTACATGATGAAGAAAGCTCCGGAAGGCACTGACCGGATGAAAGAAATTGCCGGGTATGTCAAGGAAGGCGCTATGGCATATCTTTTCAGCCAATATAAAACTGTTTCTATTGTGTTTGTTGTTTTGGCAGTGATCTTTTTTATATTAGCTAAATTTGGCATTCAGAATCCTTTTGTTCCGATAGCCTTCTTGACTGGCGGATTCTTCTCCGGTTTATGCGGTTTTTTGGGGATGAAGACAGCAACCAGTGCTTCAAATCGGACGGCTAATGCCGCGCAAAAAAGTTTAAATAGTGGGCTGCAGGTTGCTTTTCGTTCCGGCGCAGTTATGGGGTTAATAGTTGTTGGTTTTGGGCTTTTAGATATTTGTCTATGGTATTTAATTTTGGATAAATTAATTTATACTCCTGAGCATATGATTAGCGGGCTTAAGATGTTTGGCTTAACATTTGTTCATGAAGGAACAACACAAGCTCAAAAATTAGTTGAAATTACAATTACTATGCTTACCTTCGGTATGGGCGCATCAACTCAGGCTTTATTTGCCCGTGTGGGGGGTGGTATTTTTACCAAGGCGGCGGATGTTGGAGCTGATTTAGTTGGAAAAGTAGAAGCGGGAATTCCGGAAGACGATCCCAGAAATCCGGCGACAATTGCAGATAACGTTGGGGATAATGTCGGCGATGTTGCTGGTATGGGCGCTGACTTGTATGAATCGTATTGCGGGTCGATTTTATCAACTGCGGCTTTAGGTGCGTCAATTGCCGCGGCACAAGCTTTTGCTGATCCAAACTTTGATATATCAATT
>JAKLDK010000129.1 GCA_022703565.1 Candidatus Omnitrophota bacterium | reverse complement strand
CTTTATCTTCTTTGGAGAATCTTACCCAAGAGAACGTAAAGTTACAGAAAACAATCGAAGAGAATGAAAATAATTTCAAAGAGTTTTATGAAGAGGTCGGAAAGATAAAGGCCGAGATGAAAGAACAAGTGGTTTTAAGTGAAAAGGTTAGCGATAATGGTGACCAAAGAAATCGTGAGTTGGAATTTCAGCTTAATGATGTGAAAATGTTGGCTGAGGGCTTGAAAAAAGAAAAAGAAGGTTTGATAAAGTCAGAAAGAGAAATCAAGCTGTTACTTGATAAAACCACTCAAGAATTGATTTCTTACAAGAAGGCAAAAGAAGACTCCGCTCAAAAGTCAACAGCTCAGGAAAATAATATTGGCCAAGAAAACAGTGAATTAAGGTCGAGAATAATTGAGAACGAGAATTTGGTAAAACAATTGAGGGCGCAACTAAATGAAACTTCCAGGTCGGCTGATGAGAGAATGGATGAAGCCGCTAACATTATTAACACTTTGATGGAAGAGGTCAAAGAGAATAAGAGCGAAGGCGAACGGATGCTTTTATCGGCTAATTTGACCGAGCTGGATAAATTAAAGAAGGAAAAGAATGAGCTAATGATTGTTAAAATATCAATGGAAGAACAAGTTGATGAGCTAAAAAGGACAAACAGGAATTTGCGTGAGAATGAAAAAATATTATCTTTTGAGGCAACTAAAAATAAAGCCCAAGCAATAGGCCTCGAGAAACTATGCGAAGAATATAAAAAACAAATAGATAATTTCACAAAACAAAAGATGTAAACAATGGAGGTCTTAAAATGGCACCAGAAAAGAAATCATTAAAAATTGATAATATCAAAGCCCGGGATATTATGACCGAAGACGTGGAAGTTATTAAAGAAGATACTCCTATCTCGCAATTCGCGCATCTGATGCTTCGTGCTCGAGTCGGAGGGTATCCTATCGTTGGGAAAGACGGCAAAGTTGTCGGTATCGTAACTTTAACGGACTTATTTATCCTGATTGATAAAATGGTTAAACAGAAAGATTCCGAATTTATTTCCGGAAAAGAGGAATCAATGCATGATAAGATTAAACGATTAAAAGATAAGCCGATCAGAGGCATTATGTCGAAAAATGTAATTACAATTACGCCATCAACAACCTTGGTTGAAATAATCGAAGCAGTTGTAAAATGGAATATCCACACATTCCCGGTTATGGAAAATAATAAATTGGTTGGAATAATCGGACGGCATGATGTCTTAAATGCGACATTTGTTTATGGTTAATAGTGAAAAGAGAAAGCTAAAGAATATGCTTGTTTCAAGGAATGTTTCAGCCCTTTTAGTCTTGTTGTTTCTGATGGCCTCCTCGGGATGTTCTCCCATTAAGGAAACTGTTAAGACTGTGTGGGGCTCATCAATCCGGCCATTAGAAAATGCCCGTCAAGAGGCCGTTAGCAAAACTTACAGCTGTGATTTCGACTCTTGTTATGACGAAGTTTTAAGTTTGTCTCGGGCGGCGAATGAGGATAGCGAAAAAGGCCATTTTGACGTCTTCCAGAAAGACCCGGTCAAGGGGTTTATTGTGATTATGGGATTAAATGAAAATATTAATACAACCGAGGTGGGAATATTCTTTGAGGAAGTCACAAGTGATATTATCAAAGTTGAAATTGCCTCGGCCAGTACCAGCGCCAAGGAAAAGATTAGCGAAATTATATTTAACCATTTAGCAAATAAATTTTCCGAGATAAAATAATTATGAAAAAAGAACTTAAAAGAAACACCCGGATAATCTGCACTATCGGACCGGCCAGCTCCTCGGAAGAGATGATGCGAAAAATGGCTTACGCGGGAATGAATATCGCCCGTCTTAATTTCTCCCACGGCAGCCATTCTCAACACAAACAAGTAATTGATATGATTAGAAATGTTAATCGAGATTGCCGTTATAAAACATTAATTCTGCAAGATTTGGAAGGATATCGCCTAAGAATAGGATTCTTTGACAAGCCGATTGAGCTGAAAAAACATCATAAATATTTTATGACTAATAAATTAAATGTTGCCGGGTCAATTCCTCTCGAGTTTGACGATAATATTAGGAGGATAAAAGTAGGCTCGGATATTTATATTGATGACGGGCAGCTGCATTTGAGAGTAACTGGTTATAAAGAGAAGGGGTTGCGTCTTGAGGCAATCCATGGCGGTATTTTAAAACAGCGTAAGGGTGTTAATATCCCGCAATTAAAATTAAAGAATGATATTATGACGAGCAAAGATAAGCTCGACTTGCAGTTTGGTATAAAAAACAAAGTTGATTTTATCGCCCAGTCTTTTGTCCGAAATCGGGCGGATATCGAGCGGGTTGTTGAGATTGTCCGCGCTAAATTGCCGGTTTGTAAGGTTATTGCTAAGATTGAGAATAAAGAAGGGGTGGATAATATTGATGAAATTATTGATGCTTGCGATGGGATTATGATTGCCCGCGGGGACTTGGGGGTAACTTTACCGATATATGAAATTCCGATTATCCAGAAATATTTGATAAGAAAATGTAACCGCAAGAAGAAGATTGTTGTGACTGCCACCCAGATGCTGGAGAGTATGATTGAGAATACTCGCCCGAGCAGAGCCGAAGTTTCCGACATCGCTAACGCAATTTTAGATGGTACGGATTGTGTGATGTTGTCCGGAGAAACAGCCGTCGGCAAGCATCCGGAGAAAAGCATCAAATTGATGGCGCAAGTAATTGATTTTACCGAAAACTTCGAAGAATTGAAATTTTAATATGATTGAGCACGAATTATTATTCTTGGGCTTATTAAAAAATGGCCCGAAGCACGGCTATGAAATTAAAAGGATGATAGAAGAAGAGCTGTTTCCTTTTATCGGCCTTAAAATAAAATCAATATATTATCCTTTAAAAAAGATGGAAAAATTGGGGCTGATTTCTAAAGATGTCGGGCGCGAAGGTAAGTTCCCCGAGAAGTTTGTGTATAGCCTAACGCAAAAGGGAGAGAAAATATTTGACCATTTGGTAACGGAAAGTTTTTCCTCGATTGAAAGGCCGTATTTTAATATCGATTTATCGCTTTATTTCCTGGAATATGTTGATAAAAATATTGCGAAAAGACAGCTGCGGGCGCGGGTATTGTTATTAAGAAGAATAAAAAGAGATATTGAAGGGCTGAAGCAAAAGACTGCTCCGGTTAAGAAATATCTGCAGATTATTATCGATCACGACATATCATTAGTTAATGCCGAAATTGATTCCATAAATAAGCTTATTCAGGTTTTGGTTTAAATTCTTATTAAAAATAAGGAGAGAGAAATGATAATTCCGTTTAATATCATATCGCTTTTGGTTGTAATATATGTTGGTGTGTGTTTCGGGATAATCGCGAAGAGGCATGGTAAAAATCCTATTCTATTCGGCATCCTATCAGTTATAACGCCTGTCAATCTAATAATTCTCGGCATCTGGGCGTTTTCAAAAAGAAATCCTAAATAAGCGATCGTTTTAATAATAAAGATGTATTTTTCCCAAGTACTAGTAAAATTTTACTAGTTTTATTTATCTATGTTTTTTCTTGACATTAGGCACATTAAATTGTAACTTATTCATATTAATTAGGATATATTATATGAATATATATAAAACTCTTGATTCTGTTGCTACTAGATATAAAACAAAACCTGGCATTATCTTTAAGGAGAAGTCAATTTCCTTTGAAGAGATGGAAAGAAATGTTTGTAGGTTGTCAAATGTCCTCAAATCATTAGGAATAAAGAAGGGTGATAAAATCGCTTATTTGTTGCCTAATTGCCCGGAATATGTTTATTCTTATTTAGCCACATTTTGTTTGGGTGCGGTTGGTGTGCCTTTGGATTTTATGCTTAAAGAAGACGAAATTAAGACCTGCCTCGAGCATTCTGAAGCAAAAATTTTGATTGCAGTAGAAAAACCGGATTTAGATTTAAACTCAATAAAGAATTCTATCAAAACATTAGAAAAGATTGTTTTGATTGGTGCTCCCAAGGAAGGGTATCAAAACTTTCATGCTTTATTAAATGAAGCCGATTCAAATTTTAATGAAGTTTCTCTCAATGAAAATGAACCGGCTTTGATTATGTATACTTCCGGCACGACCGGAAAACCAAAGGGAATAAGGCTTAATTATAAACATTTGGAAGGTTCGCCTAAGGCGATGGAGC
>JAKLDK010000128.1 GCA_022703565.1 Candidatus Omnitrophota bacterium | reverse complement strand
ATATGTCTGATGTGAATCCTGTACAACTTGCCCAAACAGGCCGTGTTGCGTATTTTCCATCTACATATCTTAGCAAAACACAAGCTGATGAGTTAAATAAAAATCCGTTTTATAAAAAAAAGATATTCAAATAACATAATTATAATCGGCAAAGTAAAAACAGTTTCCTTGGTAAACATTCCCAATAAAGCAATAACCCCAGAAAAAACAAGAAATACCTTTTTTCTCTCGATTCTAGCCTTGAGATAAAGAATAACCGATGCCAAATAAAACAATGTTGCCAACGAAGCCAATCTTTGCGAAATATAAGAAACCGCGCTAGTTTGGATCGGATGGACAAGAAACAGCAAGCTTATAATAAGCGCTATTAAATTCCTCTCCCTGGACAACAATGCCTCATTTAGTTTTATTTTAGGAATTCGAAAGAGAATCATTGAGAGAAAATATATTAAAATGGAGTTTATAATATGAATCGCGGCATTCACGGCATGATAACCAAAAACTTCGAGACGATTGATTTTATAGTTCAAATAAAAGCTAAACATCCCAACGCTTCTTCCCCGCCAGCCCTTTTTTAACGCAATTTCCCTTAAACCATCTAAGGTTTTTATAGAATAGTTTTTTTCGACATAAACCTCATCATCATACTGAAATGGCGAATGCAAAGTATTGGAATAAATTATCATCCCCACAACCGATAAAAAAAATAAAACGAATACAATCCTTTTAGAATTATTCATAAAACCTCGGCCAATAAGTTATAAAATATTTTTGCTGGATTATTATAACACACAAAAGATATTTCCTTAGCAACACAGCTTAAACTTTTTACCAAGGCCATTTTGTGTTAGAATAAATAATACTGTTGAAAGGAGTCTCCCATGCCAAAAGCATTAATCATCTTAGCTGAAGGATTTGAAGAAATTGAAGCCGTAACTCCAATTGATTTATTGCGCCGCGCCAATATTAACGTGACTGTCGCCGGATTAAGCAGCCTGCAGGTCCAAGGCGCCCGCGGAAGAATAAAAATCATAGCCGATACTACTCTTGATAAAATATCCGATATTTTCGATATAATTATTTTACCCGGAGGAATGCCCGGAGCAGAAAACTTAAGTAAATCCGATAAATTAAAAACGATTCTTCTTAATATGCACAAAACAAATAAATTAATCGCGGCAATTTGTGCCGCACCAGCGGTTGTATTAGCCCCCTTAGGCATTCTTAACAATAAAAAAGCAACTTGTTTCCCGGGAATGGAGAATCTATTCAGTCCAACCACTATTTTTAAAGAAGAAGCTGTCGTTATCGACGGTAATATTATAACCAGCCGTGGTGCAGGAACTGCCTTTGAATTTAGCTTAGCTTTGATTGAAATTCTGGCAGGAAAACAAACCCGAGACCAAATAGCGCAAAAAACAGCGCATAAATAAACTCTTAAGTTATTTCAACCGCTCAATAACCGAATTGATTCTTTTTAATAATTGGTCAAACATTTCATCGCCGTCTCTTGTAGTTATTGCCGCTTTTCTTTTGCCTTCGACAACTTCATCTAATTCTCTAGTAATTCTATCAAACGGGCCAACAATCCTATTCGACATAAAATATGTCCAAAAAATAATAAAAACCAGAATCGCGCCTACCCCCAGCAAAAATGTCGGGATTATCCACTCAAAACTTGTAACATCATAATTAAAAACTAACATTTTCGCATTCACGATGCTAGCAACATAATATTCTAAAGAAAAGAAAGCCATCGCCCCGGCAATAAGGCAGGCAATAATTATTGGCCAAATAATCTTACGTTGGTATTTGTTGGTATTTGCAATTAGTTTTCTTTTATAATCTTTTTTCACTACCAACTCCTTTTTAAAATTACAATTATAAATTTTTATTAAAACTTAAAAAGGTGAAAGCGAGCCCCTACCTCCGCCGCCACCGCCTCCCGAAGCTGCATAAAGGCTATACCCCATCTTCTTACAAGTATCTTTTGGAGCACTAGCGCCATTCTCGCAAGAAGTTTTACCTTTTGAGCTAACATACAAAACATACAAATCTCCATTACGGGTAATTTTGCCAACATAATTTACAGGCGTTTCCGCATCAGCCGCTTGTGGGTTTTTAAAATATGATAAACCGGTGATTGCAATATTCAAATCATCTACTTTTGTTGAATATTTACCGTTAGATAGGTACGTATACCTTTCCTGCGCCCGATATATTGCGTTAAGAGAGTTAACACCCTCTACCGATCTAGACTTTTCGACTATCATTAAATAACGAGGAGTAGCGAGAGAAGTAAGGACTCCCAAAACAATAATAACAATTATCAATTCCAAGAGGGTAAAAGACTTTTTGTTTCTTATCCGCATTTTTTTGAAATTATAAGCAAGTTTTATTTTTTATTATTATATCATAAGGCTTGTTTATGTCGCCTCAAATATAAGGAATATATTCTTGTTAAGCGTTTAATGCCTAGAAACAAGCTTTTCCCTTCTTCCGACGGCATGACTTATTACATTTGTAACATACTTCGTTTTCCAGCACGCCTTCTTTAAAATAAGCTTTGACATTATTTAACGTGGTTTCTGCGATATTGCTTAACGCTTCTTTAGTAAAAAAAGCCTGGTGTGAAGTTACCAGCACATTCGGGAATGTCATTAGGCGAGCCAAAATATCATCAGCAATCATAGAATTAGAAAAATCTTCAAAGAAATATTCGCTTTCTTCCTCATAAACATCTAGACCGGCAGCGCCAATCTTCCCTTTCTTCAGCCCTTCAATAAGGGCCTTAGTATCAATTAATTTTCCGCGCCCAGTATTAATAATCATAACGCCATTCTTCATCTTGGATATCGACTTAGAATTTATCATATGAAATGTCTGTGGGGTCAACGGGCAATGCAAAGAAATTATGTCGCTTTCACGATAAAGCTTATCTAAGCTTACAAATTTTGTTCCGCTCTTCTTTGCATATACATTATCGGGAGAAAGGTCATATAGAATAACATTCATTCCAAAACCTTTCAGTATTGAAACCAAACATTTACCAATTTTCCCTACGCCAACGATTCCGGCGGTTTTACCAAACAAATCAACTCCCAAGAAACCATTTATCGAGAAATTACCGTCACGAACGCGAGAATAGGCTTTATGCGTTTTACGGTTCAAGGTCAGGATTAAAGCCGCAGCATGCTCAGCAACAGCATAAGGAGAATATGCGGGCACACGCACCACATGAATATTGTTAAATACCGACTTTAAATCAACATTGTTATACCCAGCACAACGTAAAGCTATTAACTTAACGCCATTTTTAATTAATTCTTTCACAACAATTGAATCAACCGTGTCATTAACAAAAACACAAACAACATCAAATCCTTTAGTAAATTTAACGGTATTTCTATTTAAATGTTCAGAATAATACGTTATTTTAAAGCCAAATTTCTTATTAATTTCATCAAAAGATTTTTGATCGTACAGCTTAGCATCAAAAAAAGCGATTTTATTTTTAAGCATGTAGCACCTCTTTTCTCCTGATTAAATATTAGCAGAATCCTTCCATCACGTCAATTTACGAGAGAATTAACCCTGCTGGAATAACCGCATTTCTTAAAAAACATTTATAAACTTATAATATTCTTGGAGGGATTGTATCGATTGTATGGTGAAGACTGAAAGTATATAAGTTAAAACTATAATCGCGAGAGTGAAGAATACTTTCTTTCTCCCCGACAAAAGAGGATGAAACCAAATCAAGGGAAGAATTAAAGGCCCTACACTCAAAGCCGATAAAACCATAAACCATCTCTGAAAATACCAGGAGACTTTCGGCTCTTTATTCACATATTCGCCGCAATGTTTACACTTAATTGCCGCATCCTGAATTTCTTCGGCGCAGAATTTACATTTCTTAGGCATTTTTATTCGAACTTTTTCGTTTTAGCAAAACACTTTTTATCCAGCTCCAATTTAAAATCACATGAATAACAGCCAGGGACACAAAAACATAGCCGTTAATTTCATGGATTTCATAAACAAATCCAAGCGATGTTTTGAAAGCCATCATTAAAATCGTAAAGAATTGGATAAAAAATGAAACTAATAGCAAAGAATTAACAACTTTTAAAAATAACATTTTATTCATATTCTATCGCCTTATTATTTATTCTACGGCTCTTAACATTTCAAATATCTTGCTATAAATAACATCTATCTTTATACCCG